>JBDUAM010000328.1:0-14796 GCA_040004655.1 Chthonomonadales bacterium
TCGTCGAGACCGTGCAGACCGCGGGGGTGTGCACCGAGGTCCTCGCGCCGGCACACGACGACATCACACGCTGCCTCGACACTCGAACCTTTTATATCGGGCCACGCGTTAATCCAGATGGCGCAGAGCAGTTCTTCGCTGAGCCCAAGGATCGGAAATTTCTGAGGTCCAGCACGCGTCCGTATCCGTTTGATGAGGAACCGCTATCCGGATTGAAACGCATCGACCTGGATGGCGACGGTCGATTCCTTACCATGCGAATCCCGGATCCAAATGGACCTTGGAAAAGACATTCCAAAGAGCCGAGGATCCTTACCCGCCGCGAACCAACTGAAACGGGCGGCGAGTACTTCAGGCTGATGCCAGAAGGACTGCTGGAAGATTGGGACGGCGTAACGTTTGCCGTAAAAACGAACAAAGAAGCGCTTGATCTAAACCGCAACTTCCCGGCGAACTGGCGAACAGAGAAGGAGCAATTCGGCGCTGGCCCCTTCCCCACCAGTGAGCCCGAAGTTCGAACGATTGTCGAGTACATAACCAGCCACCCGAACATCACGGGAGGCGTAACGTTCCACACGTATTCGGGCGTTCTACTTCGACCATATGGCACTCAGGCAGACGAGACATTTCCTGCTGAGGATCTCTGGACTTACAAGACCATCGGCGCCAAGGGTACAGAAGTTACAGGCTATCCTGCCATCTCCGTCTTCCACGAATTCCGTTACCACCCCAAAGAGGTAATCACGGGCGTATTTGATGACTGGATGTACGAACATCTTGGCGTCTTCGCATGGACGGTAGAAATATGGTCGCCACAGCGGCAAGCTGGGATAACCGATTACAAATATATCGACTGGTCCCGCGAACATCCATTTGAAGATGATGAGAAGATGCTCAAGTGGAGCGACGAAAAGCTGGATGGACTGGGATATGTCGACTGGTATCCATTTGAGCACCCGCAACTCGGCCCGGTCGAGATCGGAGGTTGGGACCCTATATATGCTTTCCGCAATCCGCCTCCAAAGTTTCTGGAAGAAGAGATCGCGCGTTTCCCGGAATGGTTGATCTGGCACGCACTGATTAGTCCTGAACTGAAAATCCATGAAGCATCTGCTACCCCTCTTGGTGATGGACTTCATAAGGTGAGATTGGTGGTCGACAACACGGGCTGGCTGCCGACTTATATCACGAAAAAGGCGTTAGAACGGGATGCCTGCCGCGGTGTCATTGCAGAAATCGAACTGTCTGCCGGAGCAGAGCTTATCACCGGATTGCAGCGCAAAGATCTGGGCCAGCTTGAGGGCCGGGCATATAAGCAGATCGGTGCGTTCGGTTGGACTTCTGATCCATCTTTGGAACGTGCGAAAATCGAATGGACAGTACGGGCTCCATCTGGATCATCCATCAAGCTAACTGTAAAACATCAACGGGCAGGCGTAATCAGGACTGAGATTGTAGTATCCTGATCTCAGACGGCTGCATCAAAACCCGCCAGCCGTCGGGCGAACAGATAAACCTGACAAACCAACCCGTTCGGGGTATAATAGTCGCATAATAGGGCCGCCGAATTGCACTTCGATGATGCTTCGGCGGCTTCCCTGTGTCACGTTTTGTTCGGGGCTCCGGCAACTCCCGCGCAGCTTTTAGCGTATAATCGACACGATAGACTACCCGCGACTACGCAACAATTCGATTCAGCGCGGAATGAACAGGACCCGATTTAATGGACTGGCTTCGAAAGATATTTGATAACAACGAGCGGGATATTCAAAAATACCGCAAAGTGGTCGAGCAGATCAACGCCCTCGAACCTGCCCTGTTGACGCTCTCGGATGAGCAGCTTTCCGCCAAAACGGACGAGTTTCGCCAGCGTGTTCAAGAAGGCTGGCAGAAGAACCTCGAGGCCCTTGAGCGCACCACCGTTCTCGACTCCGAGCGCAAGGATAAAACTCGCAAATCCCTTGACGATGTGCTGGATGAAATACTGCCGGAGGCATTCGCGGTAGTCCGCGAAGCAGGTCGACGAATGCTCGGTCAGCGCCATTATGACGTTCAGCTCATTGGCGGCATGGTCACGCACGACGGTCGAATTGGTGAGCTGCGAACCGGTGAAGGTAAGACGCTTATGGCAACCCTTCCCCTCTACCTGAATGCGCTTGCTGGTCGCGGAGCACATCTTGTAACAGCCAACGACTACTTGTCGAAAGTCGGCGCCGTCTGGATGGGACCAATCTACAACCTTCTTGGCATGTCCGTCGGAATTATTCAGGGCCAGAGCCCAGAAACCGGGGATGAAGGCGGATCCTATATATTTGACCTCGCATATGAAGACAATGACCCTCGATCTTCCTTCTGTCGACCTTGCGAACGTCGCGAAGCCTATGCCTGTGACGTCACCTACGGAACCAATAACGAGTTCGGCTTTGACTACCTGCGAGATAACATGGCGTTCAACGCAGACTCGCTTGCGATGCGTGACCTCCACTATGCCATCATCGACGAGGTCGACAGCATCCTAATTGACGAAGCGCGAACGCCACTTATTATCTCCGGATTTGTCGATCAGAGCACCGAGATGTACTCGGTAGTAGACAAAGTCATCCGTACCCTCAAGCGTGGAGTCGATGCTAAATCGCAGGCAGACAAAGACGATCCAAATTCAGATAAGAACAATCCAAACATCGATTATTTGATCGATGAAAAAGCCAAGACTGTTAACCCGACCGATGCCGGACTTGCCAAGATGGAGCGAATGCTCGGCGTTGACAATTTGGCCGACAATCCAGAGATGATGCACTATGTCACCGCCAGCATGAAGGCGCATGCCCTCTTCCGACGTGATATTGATTACGTCATCAAAGAGACTGACGAAGGTCCTGAAATTGTAATCGTTGATGAATTTACGGGTCGCTTAATGTTTGGCCGACGGTACTCTGATGGTTTGCACCAGTCCATTGAAGCCAAAGAAGGCGTTCCGGTTAAACATGAATCGCAAACCCTCGCCACGATTACGTTCCAGAACCTCTTCCGACTCTATTTGAAGTTGGCGGGTATGACCGGAACTGCCAAGACAGAAGAAGACGAATTTCGAAAGATCTATGGCCTCGACGTTGTCATGGTCCCAACAAACCGCCCATTGGTTCGAAAAGACATGGCTGACGTCATATACAAGTCTGCCGAGCAGAAGTGGCGTGGAATCGCGGGTGAAATTCTGGGTTTATATGCCAGACAGCAGCCAGTACTTGTGGGAACTAGATCCATTGAAATGTCGGAAAAAGTATCCGACCGAATCAAGGGCGAGAATCTTCAGCTCCTTGCGATGGTCTCCTTGATTCGCACAAAGTTGGAATCGTCTAAGAACGTAGACAAGTCCAAACTATCTGCCTGGAACGAACTTCTAAATTCGCCACTGGAAAAGATAACGTTGGCTAAATTGGCTCCAATTGCCAAAGAGCTGGGAATCAATCCAGACCCGATTGCGGAAGAGAACCTGCGCGAAATCGCGAGCATGCTGGAAATCACGCCAGACGAAGAGATCCTGAACAATATCGATGAAGCTCTGCGATATGATATTCCGCACAATGTTTTGAATGCCAAGTTTCACGAGAAGGAAGCTGTCATCATCGCGGAAGCCGGTCGCAAAGGCGCTGTCACGATTGCAACCAACATGGCCGGCCGTGGAGTCGACATCTTGCTCGGTGGCAAGCCGCATGACATGGACCTTCCACCGGGCCAGGAAACGACCCTGGAAGCGCCTTCGGAAGAAGCAATCGACATTGAAGTTGCTGAGGAAGTCGACGAAACTGCAGAAGCGGTCTATCGTCCAGAGATGCTAAAAAACTGGCGTCGTGGCGGAAAGCCGGGGAGTATTCTTTCGTCCGTCTCGACGCTCAATCCGGATGAACACCGAGCTGCTGCAGAAGATGTTCGCGCGCTTGGCGGTCTGTATATCCTTGGTACCGAACGCCACGAAAGTCGACGAATCGACAATCAGCTTCGAGGCCGCGCTGGTCGACAGGGTGATCCAGGCGCCAGCCGATTCTATGTATCTCTGGAAGACGAACTCTGGAGGCTTTTCGGAGATCGTACTCAATCTCCACTCCTACGCGGATGGCCAGAACATGAGGCGATGGATGCTCGCATTCTCTCCAAAATGATCGAACGCGCCCAGAAGAAGGTTGAAGAGAGTCATTTCGAAAGTCGAAAACAGGTCCTTCAATACGACGACGTGATGAACAAACAACGCGAGATTATCTACGCCGAGCGTCGTCGGATTCTAGAAGGCGCCAATCTACGAGATACGATTCTCGGCTTCCTCATCCACACGGTGGAAGGTGCAGTTGATATCTTCTGCCCGGCATCAGAGACATCGGATAACTGGGATACAGACGAACTATACGAGGGCCTATCAGAGTACTTCCCGCTGCCGAGCTATGCGCAACCAGAAGACCTGAAGGGTCGCTCCCGTGGCGATCTGGTCACGGGCCTTACGGCATGGATCACGGAAGCCTATGCAGCCAAAGAAATGGAACTCGCCGCCGTTACGGGTGACGAAGAGATGATGCGCAACTTTGAGCGACACGTGGGCTTGCAGGCCATCAACAGCAAATGGATGGAACATCTTGCCGCGATGGATTACCTGAGGGAAGGCATCTTCCTTCGCGGTTACGCTCAACAGGATCCCCTCCTCGTATACCAGAAGGAAGGCTTTGAGCTCTTCGAAACGATGCAGCACTCCATTCAGGATGAAGTTGCCCGAACCATGTTCCGATTGCAGCTTGTTAACGAACAGCAGGAACAGGCTGAGCCAGAAGAGCCGAAGAAGATCTACAACGACTGGGAATCGTGGGATGGCGGCGGGTCGGGTCGACCTACTGCTGTGACACCAGGGCCGACCGTTCAAGCCCCAGCCACAAAGCCCGGTCGAAATGAGGCTTGCTGGTGCGGCAGCGGTAAGAAATACAAGAGCTGTCACTACCCCAACTAATGATTGAGAGCGACAACTCTGTGAATCAGCCGATTGGCACTGAATCCGGATACCCGTATATCGCATCGCCTGTTTTTGAGACGGCAAACGGGACGCCTTACTTAAAGGCTCCGGGCGTTCACTTGATCTCGAAACCGGCTACGCATATGGCAAGCCTCTCCGAGTTTCTTGGCGGGTTCGATCCGGCGTTGGAGTTTCCCCAGTACCTTAACGATCCAGACAAGCTTGAGGATTCGGCGCAGCTTTGTAAACTTGCAGGTCAGGTCTGTTATGCAAGCTTCGCTCCCAAGCGAACTTATAACAAAGACGCAGAACGGTATTTTGCCAACATCAAAGAGAGTGGTCACGGCTCGGTTCTTGAGCATGCCAACTTCTCGTTCCTACTCTACGGCGTCTCTCGCAGCATGACCCACGAGCTGGTGCGGCATCGTGCCGGTTTTGCTTTCTCCATGCTCAGTCAGCGGTATGTCTCGGGGAAAGTGCTTCGATTTGTCGAGCGCCCAGAATACGCATCTGACGAAGAACTGCACGCTTGGTTTGAGAAGCGTATCGATGCCGCAGCGGCTGATTACGAAACACTTGCAAATATTCTATTGTCGAGGCAAAAAGAGGGATCAGGAATTCTAAGCGCCGAGTACCGAACGGACCTTCGCAAAAAGGTCCAACAGTCGGCGCGATCGCTACTGCCGAACGAAACGGAAGCGCCAATCGTCGTCACTGGCAATGCACGTGCATGGCGACATCTCATCGAGATGCGTGCAAATGAGCATGCTGAGATCGAAATTCGAGAGGTTGCCCTTCGGGCGTACAAATGCTTGCGAGAGACCGACGGTATTCTCTTCGGAGATTACGAGCTCGTCAGCCTGCCGGATGGCACAGAAGCCGTACAGACGCAGTACCGAAAGGTTTAGACCTTTCCCCACATCTTCAGGTTGCGCAGGGATCGCCGCGCGCTCTCCAAAGGCGGTCCCGGGCATCTGTCCTGTTCCACGATGTACCACGCCACGCCAGCGTCTTCACATTCCTGAAATATCTCCACGAAATTGAGCGTTCCCTCGCCGATCTCCCCAAACGGTGGATCGCGGTCTTCTACCCTATCTTTTATATGAACCAGATCCACTCGATCTCGATATTTGTGAATAAAATCCGAAGCACTCTCTCCACCGACCTCGATCCAATAGGTGTCAAGCTCCGCGCGAAGAAGGTCATTTGGAACCGAATCGAATAAAATATCCAGCGCAAGCTTCCCGCCGAAATTCTGAAATTCAAAATCGTGGTGATGGTAATAAAGCTGAAATCCCTTGTCTCTACATGCCAATCCGACGGCGGAGAGAGTATCGGCAAGTCGACGAAAGTCTTCTTCTGAGTTTCTGAGTTCAGGTGGCAGCCATGGGCAAACTATACGCTTATTTCCTACAGCCTCATTCAAATCAAATGCTGCGTTGAGGTCATTCTCAAGATTAGCCAACGATACATGGCATCCTGCCACGCGCAGATCCAAGTCCGTTAGCACGGTTGATAACTCTGTCGAGGTCAAATTTCCTGGCCCGGTAAGTTCAACCCCAGCGTAACCCATCTCGGCAACGTATTTTAGAGTGCCAACAAAGTCCTGAGCACATTCGTCGCGAACGGTATAAAGCTGCAGGGCCACGGGAATTCTTGCCATTGTATGTCTTCCTCAATTTGTGGGATATGTTCCGTCAATTCGACCTACTGCTCCTAACTTCCTTTAGGCATACCGACAATAGGTATAATGTCCTTGACACACTGACGTATCAACCTCAAGATTTTAGGAGACAACCGTGGCGCATAATGTAACCCTCATTCGGGGGGATGGAGTCGGACCGGAGCTGGTCGCAGCGGCCAAAAGAGTACTGGAAGCGACCGGAGTAGCGTTCAACTGGGATATTCAGGAAGCGGGCATCGACATTATGGAGACCGCTGGAACGCCTCTGCCCCCATCCGTGCTCGAAAGCGTGCGGCATAACAAAGTTGCCCTAAAGGGACCGATCACGACCCCCATCGGCAAGGGCTTTCGATCTGTCAACGTTGCTCTGCGTAAAGAGTTGAACCTATACGCTTGCCTTCGACCATGTAAGTACTATCCGGGTATCCGCAGCAAGTATCAGGATGTTGATCTCGTCATCGTTCGTGAGAACACAGAAGACCTCTATGCCGGCGTCGAATACGAAGCGGGTACAGAAGAAGCCAACAAAATCATCGAGATGAGCGGTGGCAAGATTCGTGCGGAATCGGCTATCTCTATCAAACCGATGTCCGATTTTGGATCTCGGCAGATAGCAAAGTTCGCGTTTGACTACGCCCGCGCAAACGGTCGAAAGAAAGTCTCGGCTGTCGCAAAAGCAAACATCATGAAGTACACCGATGGTCTCTTCTTCAGAAGCTGCGAAGCCATCTCGAAGGATTATCCGGAGATCGAGTATCAGGAAGTTCTTGTCGATAACATGTGCATGCAGCTCGTTCAGAAGCCAGAGCTTTACGATGTACTCGTAATGCCGAACCTCTATGGCGATATCCTCTCCGACCTCTGCGCAGGGCTTGTCGGTGGACTCGGCGTTGCACCGGGTGCGAACTTTGGCGATGATGTGGCGGTCTTCGAACCAACTCACGGTTCTGCACCAAAGTATAAAGGACTAAATAAGGTCAATCCGACCGCGCTAATCCTTTCCGGAATGCTGATGCTTAAGCACCTGAATGAGATGGACGCCGCAGACAAACTGGAAAAAACAGTCGCAGACGTAATTGCAGAAGGCAAAGATGTCACCTACGATATGAAAGCCGATCGTAATGATCCGACTTCGGTAGGTACCGCCGAATATGCCGACGCGATCATCAAGAAGCTGACAGCATAAACAATACTTACCAAACTCAATATGGGGATGGACCTAACCGGTTCATCCCCATTGTTGTTTTGATGGAATTCTGAATGACCGACAAGCCTTACGAACCAAACTCGGAGATCAAGAAACCAGTGCCGCGACGGCGTCGACGTATAGTCCTGTCAGTTCTTGCTACGCTTGTTGTGTTACCACTTGCAGCGTGGTACTGGTCGAACCATCGCAACCAACCGCCCCCTTTCAAAAAGAAGCTCTTTCAGGGAGTAACATACATTCGGGATGTGCGTACGTCTCCATGCCGAAATGTCATTCACGTACTTTTGATACGGCTGGACACACCCGGGTTGAAGTTTCTGGTAACAAAAGGTGATCCCAAAAAGCTGCAGCCTTTGACCGGCATGGTGACCAGCGACTTCTTGGTACAGAACAAACTTCGGGCTGCAATCAATGGTGACTTCTTCTTCCCCTGGCATTCGCGGTCACCGCTCGACTATTATCCGCATGTTGGAGATCCGGTTGAACTGGAAGGCATCGCCGCTTCTGAAGGCCTAGTTTATTCATCGGGCAACAAAAAAGAAACCTATCCCTGCCTCTTCATCTCGAAAGACAATCAAGTGGACTTCTCAGGCTTTCCAGATGGACTGTACAACGTCATTTCTGGAGACCATCTGTTTTTGACCAATGGCGACTTTGGGACTTCTCCTGCGGAGTATCATCACACCCGGCAACCGAGAACGGCAGTCGCGCTTACCGCTGACAAGAAAACCATGATCTGGATAGTAGTCGATGGTCGCCAGCCAAATTATAGCGAGGGCATGACCATGGCCGAGCTTGCCGAAGTCGTAGTACGCTACGGCGGGACCGACGCCCTCAACCTGGATGGTGGCGGTTCCAGCGAAATGGTAGCTGAAAGCGCAAACCATAGCGCAGAAATCTTGAACTGCCCGATCGACTGCCACATCCCGGGTCGCGAACGACCGGTCGCAAATCATCTGGGGTTATTTGCACCGGCAGCACATTAGCAAGACGACGTCATGGCGTATAATTCTATTTACCGATGTAGATTCATCAAGGAGTAATTTTCATGCCATTTTTGTCCATAGCGTTGGCGCTGGCGCTTTCCTCGTCGGCCCGAATTCAACCGCGAGGTGACGCCCGATCTTTTACAGTTTCAGGCAATCAATTTCAACTGGATGGTAAGCCCTACATTATCCGAAGCGGCGAAATGCACTACCCTCGCGTCCCTCGCCAATACTGGCGACAGCGAATGCATATGGCCAAAGCAATGGGCCTAAACACCATCTGCACCTACGTCTTCTGGAACCTGCACGAACAAACTCCGGGCAAGTTTGACTTCACCGGTAATCTCGATGTAGCTGAATTCGTTCGGACGGCCCAGCGCGAAGGTTTGAACGTTATCGTTCGACCAGGTCCATACATCTGTACCGAATGGGAATGGGGTGGGTTTCCCGGATGGCTGTTTGCTAATCCGAACATCACCGTTCGGAGCACCGATCCCCTTTTCATGCAGGCTGCCAGCCGTTACATCAAGCGCGTGGGCAAGGAACTTGCGCCGTTAACCATGGCTCACGGCGGTCCAATCATTATGTGTCAGGTCGAGAATGAATACGGGTCATATGGTAAGGACAAGGAATATTTGGGCGGAATTAGGAAGATGATTCGGGATTCGGGTATCGACTGCCAACTCTACACATCTGATGGACCCGGTGACTCTATGCTTAACGGTGGTACCCTACCTGACATTCCATCCGTGATTAATTTTGGAGGCGGTAATCCGGCCGGAGAATTTGCGGAGTTCGACAAATTCCGCAAAAACGTTCCACTGATGTGTGGCGAGTACTGGATCGGGTGGTTTGACCACTGGGGCGAAAAACATCACACGACCTTACCGGATGAGAGCGCAAAGGGTGTAGAATGGATGCTGTCGCGAGGTATCTCGTTCAACCTCTACATGTTCCACGGTGGATCTTCGTGGGGATTCATGAATGGAGCGAATTTCAGCAACGTTTATGAACCCGACATTTCCGCCTACGACTATGACTCGCCTCTGGATGAAGCTGGTCGACCGACGGAAAAGTTCTTCCGACTGCGACAGGTTATCTCGAAACACCTGTCGCCGGGTGAAGTCTTGCCTGCTGCGCCCCCAATTGCGGCCGTCAAGCCAATTGAGCCGATCTATCTTCATGAGAGCGCAAAGGTTGGCGACTTGTGCGGAAAACCGGTGAAGTCTGACAAACCGATGACCATGGAGGCCATGGGTCAGAATTTCGGTGCGATTCTCTACCGATGGACACCAAAAATCGCCGAAAAAGGTGAATTGTTACTATCGGAACTACATGACTATGCGGTGGTGATGCAGAACAGTCGTGTGTTTGGAACTCTTGATCGACGCAAAAAACAGGACCGATTGATGGTCGACCTCGTTGCTGGTAAACCACTAGAGATATTCGTTGAGAACATGGGTCGAGTTAACTTCGGTAAGCACATTGTGGATGATCGCAAGGGCATCCTTGGTGCGGTCACGCTTGCCGGGCGAGAGCTCAAGGGTTGGGAGAATTTCACCTTGCCAATGGAAAACCTCTCAAAGCTACAATTTACCGAAGCTATGGTCATTGGCCCGGCTTTCCATCGAGGTACATTCGAACTCGACAAGCCACATGACACATTCCTGGACCTCAGCAAATGGGGCAAAGGCAATGTGTGGGTAAATAACCACAACCTTGGGCGATACTGGAATATCGGACCACAGCAAACTCTCTTTCTTCCCGCAAACTGGTTAAAATCCGGAGTGAACGTAGTCGTAGTATTGGACCTAGAATCAACTGGTGATCGTATGCTCTCAGGAGTGGCTAACCCAATATACGACACCCCCCGCCGCTAACGCCCGGTATAATATGGGAAATATGTACATTTCAGATCGAGGATAACGATGGCAGTTGCAGAGATAATGGCGGAAAAATCCACGTGGAGAACGCGAGTTGGCCTTGCAGAGATGCTTAAAGGCGGCGTGATCATGGACGTGGTGAATGCTGAACAGGCGATCATTGCGGAAGAGGCTGGCGCTGTGGCTGTAATGGCTCTAGAGCGCGTCCCGGCAGATATTCGAGTACAGGGTGGCGTTGCGCGAATGTCCGACCCAAAAATGATCCGCGAGATCATTCAGGCAGTGACCATTCCGGTGATGGCCAAGGCGCGTATCGGGCATTTTGTGGAAGCCCAGATTCTTCAGGAACTTGGCGTCGACTTTATCGACGAGAGCGAAGTTCTCACCCCAGCTGACGAGCAGTTCCACATTGACAAGCATGCCTTTAAGGTCCCCTTTGTTTGCGGTTGCCGTGACCTCGGTGAAGCGCTTCGACGAATTGGCGAAGGCGCTGCCATGATCCGCACTAAAGGCGAGGCCGGTACGGGCAACGTCGTAGAAGCTGTACGACATATGCGGAGTGTGATGGGAAGTATTCGGCAATTGCAGAGCATGTCTCAGGATGAATTGATGACGGCCGCGCGTGATCTCAAGGCGCCTTATGAACTCGTTTTGGAAGTCCATAAGACAGGTAAACTTCCAGTCCCGAACTTCTCAGCCGGCGGAGTTGCAACTCCTGCTGATGCAGCGTTGATGCGACAGTTGGGTGCAGAAGCCGTATTTGTTGGCTCCGGAATTTACAAATCTTCTGATCCAAAAGAGCGCGCCAAAGCAATCGTGACTGCATGTACCTACTATGATCGACCAGACATTCTCGCAGAAATCTCAACTGGACTCGGTGAGCCGATGAACTCCATCGACATGAAAGATCTCAACGAAAACCAGAAACTCGCCATGCGCGGGTGGTAGTTCAAATTGGGCCGGAGGAAGACTTCTGGCCCAATTCTGTTACAACGTCAAGCCCATTGGCATGAATTTGCGTGCCAAACGCTTAAAGAGCAGATATGCGCCCTGCAAATAGCTCCCCCCTTAATCAATCGCTTTCTCCTGACACCATCTGCATCCTCATCATTGCTTTCATCACGTTTATCTTATACGGTCCGGCTGTTCTGACTGGCCGTGTCATGCTCCCTGCCGACAACGTCCCCCTCATGCGTCCATGGGGATTGACCGCCAAAGCAAAGTTCCCTGGCTACATACGTGCGCAGAACATGATGCACGACCCCATATTTGACTATTTCTCCTGGCGATTTTATGCCCGAGAAAAGCTGCGCCAGGGCGAAGTCCCACTCTGGAATTCTGATGAGTTGGGCGGAACCGTACTGCTTGGCAATTGCCAGTCTGCGGTGCTTTATCCGCCAAACATCCTACTTTATGTACTTCCTATCCACTTTGGTATCAATATTGTTACGGTCATGCACACTTTCTTGACCGGACTATTCATGTTCCTGCTACTCAAGGCCTGGGGATTGAGGAGGGTCAGTTCCCTGACAGGTGCAGTCACATGGATGATCTGCGGACTTCAGATCGTCTGGACGGAATTCCAGACACCGACTGCAGTCCTCTGCTGGCTGCCTGCCCTGTTACTTTGCTGGGAATATGGGGTATCGCGAAATAGCTGGAAATGGCGATGGCTTGGGTGCTCTGCGGTAGTCGGTTTGATCCTGACCGCCGGACATCTACAATTTGCATTTTATACGCTGATGGCATTTGCAATATTCGTTTTGGTGCGGCCATTATTCGGCAAGTCTATTCCGCTCAGGATGGTACGTTCCATTAGCGCTCTGTGCGGGATATTGATATTTGGTGGCTCGTTGGCAGCATCAACGATGTTGCCGGTTGTTGAGATGAGTCGGCTGAATTTCCGGGCTCGTGCGGCTTCTACAAACGGTGAGATCGCGCTCAAAATGCCACCCGTGAATCTGGTGACCCTTGTCTTGCCAAATGCTCTAGGCAATCCCCGTGACTACCTTGCTATGGATCCTGACGGCAAGCCGACCGATGGATTCAATTACGTCGGTGAGTTTAACTTCATTGAGTATTGTGGATATGTCTCTATTGGCGCGCTGTTGTTGTCACTAATCGCTGGAGGCGTATTTGTCGTGGATAGACTTCGCCGACGACCATTTGACAGGGTGCAAAAGAACATAGCTTTTGCGCTTTTGCTCACGTTCCTCGGATTCGGGCTTGCAATGGGTGCGCCTATCTGTAACCTCTTCCTGCGATTTGTGCCGGGCTACGGACAATTAAATGCCACCGGCAGAGCCTTATGTCTTGCAAGTTTCGGGATGTCAATGCTCGCAGGGTTTGGTGTTGAGATCGCCGCCAGACGATCTAGCGGCCGAGCAAGCTGGTTAATCAAGGCTGTTTCGGTTGCCGTGATCGTGGCTTTGGCAGGATTTGGAAGCAAGATAATTGTTTCAATGTATCCAGCTTTAACCGCACAAAAGTGGAAGGACTATGAATCGACCGGAATAACAGCCGCAACAATATTCCTAATGCAATCGTTCGGCGCAATACTTGCGCAGCAACTGTTCTTGCATAAAAGCAAGGGCACATCAAGTTTTCAGCCAATTCATCTGATTCCAATCATTATTGCAAGCGACCTGTTTTTCAACTTTATTCAATTTAACCCATCTAACAACCCTGAGATGCTTGGCTATCAGACGGAGATTGGTGACTTTCTGACAAAGACAAGTCCGGATCGTGTGATCTCTTTAGAGAAGCCCGGCATGGGAATCAAAAGTCTGATTGTGCCGAATTACAATCTGGTGGTCGGCTACCGTGAAGCACAGGGTGGCGACGCCATGCACCTGAAGCGATACCACGATCTCATTGGCAAAGTAGTATTGCAGATGCGACCTGAATTAACATCAGCATTTACCGACGCCAATACAGTCCGCCTTCCAGGCGTCGATCATCCTTTTCTCGACCTGATGAACATTCGTTATGTAGTCGCTGACCCGACACATGACCTCTATTCTCAAGGACTGAAACTGGAAAAGCAGCTTGAGATGAATGTCTGGACTAATCCGCGAGCCATTGGTCCTGCGCATCTCGTTTCACGCACCGAACATTTTGCAGGACTGGATGATTTTCTTGCAAAATTAAACGCCCCAAATCGAAGTCTTCGGCAGGTTGCCCTTACGGAGTCTGAGATCCCTGTCCTTGGCGGCTCGAGCGGCTCGATTACTTCTTACCACGCATCGGGAAACCACGTGGATATAGGTTTCCAATCGTCCGGGACAAATCTGTTGGAGACATCCGAGATCGCCTATCCCGGTTGGGTGGCTTCACTGGATGGCAACTCGACACCCCTTTATCGCACAGATTATATGTTTCGCTCCGTGATCGTTCCCAATGGTCCACACTCGTTGACTATCACCTATGAACCGACCTCCTATAGGGCTGGGCTCTTCCTCACTTGCCTCGGATCGGGCATATGGTTCTTCTGTCTCTTTAATCGAAAACGGACTCCAGTCGAGGTCGAACGGCTGCTTCCCAAAGTGCTACAATAGAAGGTCTTTTCCCCACAAAACTAATCCTCTCCGCGGAGAAATTAATATGGCGCTTAAGTACCTCGAAGACCTCTGGGTCGATTCGGAAACCGTTGGCATGGATGAACCTGAACTGCTTCGGTATCGATCCAATCTGTTGGGTCGCGACCTGCGACTTACTAACTACGGTGGCGGAAACACGTCCGCCAAGTTGATGGAGACCGATCCTGTAACCGGTCAACCTGCTGAGGTGCTCTGGGTGAAGGGAAGCGGCGGCGACCTGGGTACGATCAAGCGCGATGGTTTTGCCACCCTCTACATGGATAAGCTGGAGGGTATCAAGTCGCGATATCGCGGCGCAAGTTATGAGGACGAGATGGTCGACCTTTATCCACTCTGCACGTTCAAGAATAATCCGCGGGCGGCCTCCATCGACACGCCTTTACATGCCTACCTACCTTTTCCGCACGTTGACCATTTGCATCCAGATTGGGCGATTGCCCTAGCTGC
>JBDUAM010000160.1:0-4339 GCA_040004655.1 Chthonomonadales bacterium
AAATCGGGGAATTCAACAACTACGAATTCATTTTATCCCATTGGCGTTTTATCGACAATGTGATTTCAAAGGGACGGCTAAGATTTTATTGCTGAAGAGGTGTTCGGCTTAGCACCTGCACCCGGATCCCCCGTCGGCGAAGGCGCAAGGTCAGTCGACGCAGGCGGACCCAGTAACTCCATCAGCAACGGCTTCAACGCATCCGCCCAGACCTGATAGCCCTTCACCGATGGGTGGAGTTTATCCGCGTTCATCATGCCATCCAGCAATTTACCGTCCCTATCTGCCAACTTGTCAAAGAGATCAATATATCGGACTCTCAAGCTATTGGCCAATCTGGGCAAACGCGAGTTGATCTGCTTGATGACTGGAATGAGCCGCATGTTGTCGTTACGTGGCAGGATGCCCGTCAAGATGATTATTGCCGATGGAGCTTTCGCGCGACACACCTTAATAATGTCCTCGATACCCCGCGGGATGTCATTGGCCTGATCGTCCGGCTGGCGGAATGGCGAAAGATTATTCGTGCCCGCGAGGACCACGATCACCTTTGGGTTTACTTTATCGAGTTCACCGTTCTCCAGACGCCAGAGGATGTTCTCCACACGATCTGCTCCCCAACCGAAGTCAGCCGCATTCCAGCCAAAGAAATTCGACTTCCAATTGGCAAGCAGGTCGGCGTATTGTGGATCGCTGGCACCCCATCGACGGGCAATGGAATCGCCGACGAAATAGAGATCGATCTTGCCTTGCTTTGCCTTTGCCAGAAGGTCTTTGTGTGCCTGCATCGAAGCTGGATCGGTTCTTGGAACCGCGATCTCAGATGGTGTCGTGGCCGCAAGCACCGGATCAGACACCGGGATCTCAGGCGACTTGATGTAACTGCCCACCCATTCAAAGAATGCTGGCCAGTTGGGTGTGACATCATGTCCACCCTCGTGCTGTCGCCATGCCAGTTCGCCGCCGATCAACGTTTTCAACGGTGGCATCTGGTCGGTCAGATAGTCCCCCGGCGTGCCGAAGTCCTTTTTGCCAAGCAGCTTGTATGCCGGACCTGCCAGCACGCCAGCCATGAAACTACCGTGCGCGTCGACCCATTTGGCGTCGCCATTTTCCACCGTGCCGTAACTGATGAAACAGGGTCGAGGCGCACACATCGCGATCAGCTCGTGGGAATCGACAGGAAGGTCGGCAGCCGTTTTGGGTGGGTCGGATGCCCCGTACTTGATGATGTTTCCGGCCATCCAGTAGTATTCGCCGCCGGCCAGATTCTCAATTGCCTCACCATAGATGTGCCGATGCAGCTTGACGCCGCCCTCACCAGATGACCCGATCAATCCGACCGCAATTCTCGGCTCAAGTGCCTCCGTGACAACAGCCGCCTTGCCATAGCGCGACAGTCCCTCAATTCCGACCTTTTTGGCGTCGATCTTTGAATCAGGGTTCTGTTCAAAATAGTCGATCATTCGGCTCACGCCCCACTGCCATGCGCGCAGGGCTCCCCAATCGTCTGGCTTACGGGGCTTGCCGAGATTGGCCAGTCCGATGATGCCGGTTTGAAGCTTATTGTTGTCCGGCTGAAAGCTGGTCGGGACGATGGTCCCGTATCCCCAACCATGTGCGATCGCTTGCGCAGTCCACGGGGTGGAACCGGGTCGCGCGCCAAATCCCGGACCACCAAAGCCGAACTCGATCATGATCGGAATCTTCTTGCTGACTGCGACAGGAACCGTAAAGCTGGCTTGAATATTGACCGTTAAAGTAGGATAGGCGCTGTTATCAACATGCCCGACCAGGTTCTTTGTTATCGTGCGCACGCCCGCGGAGATACCCGGCACGGTGGAGGTGACTTCCCAGGTGACCTTCGGAACATTGGCAGGAATTCTACCATATACTTCGCGCTCAAAATCTTCGCTGATCTCGGCGCGGCGCTTTTGCCACTGTTTGGCACTCGTGACTTTCGTGCCGTCCTTCATGAGCAGGGCGTCCGGCATGGTGTCTTTGTAGGGGTTTGCGGAGGCTTCGTTGAAGGTCGACTGGTCGTTCGGATTGGGTCCGTGACGAATAGCCTTTACTCCAAGTTGATCCATCATGTTCTGATGGTCGTCGAAGGGCTGCTGGGATGAGGCTGTTGTGGCTAACGCGAGGGCCAGCGGAATGAACAAGACATCCAGTTTGAAGCCGTACACGTTAGATCGATTAGCGCGTATCATCAGATCCTCCAATCCTCATGAACCAATTCTGACACTAGTATTGTATGGTACCCATAGAAGCCGTTGTTAGACGAAGATGTATCGGTGAGCCGATAGGTATATTACCGGGTTCTTGCCGATCTTAGCGAGATCCTTCGAATGCGTCACGCAGAAGCTCTTTGAATATGAACAGAAGCTCAGTTAAGCTTGATTTTACCGTCTCAAAATCACGAGACACTGCTTTGCCGCGATGAACAGAATTTGAGCGAACCTGGTAATAGTATTCGATTGATTTTTTGGGATTGTCTGGGTCAAGTGTGCACTTGTCCAAATCCGTAGTGCGGTAAACTTCTCTCTTATTATGAACAACCTTCTTGAGAGCATCCTGAAAGCATTTCTCACCTGCAATTCTATATACTTTTTCAGTGGCTTCTTTGCCCAGGTGATATTTCAACCCCGCGTATCGCTCCACCGCAGACCAAAGCAAGATATATGCCATTTGCAGTCGAAACAATGCACGATAGTCCCAATCAAAACTCGAATTCGCCTCTAGAATAGCCTCTACCTCTGCAATCCCCTGATTGAAAAAAGGGTCCGACTTTCCATCCCATTCGTCGACGTGGTCGAGTTCCGAACTTCCCGTGTCTGCTCGCTTGCCAACAAGGAAGTTCGCGGCAGAACCATTGACCTTAACAACGTCCCAGCGATAAACCTTGTCGGGCTCAATCTCGATAATTCGTTCATACGCCTCGTCTTCTCGTCCCGCGACGAAATAGATCAGGTACCCCTTGATATGACCAGCATTGTCTTTTGGTATGAGAAGGGGAATTCCGTCTCGTTCTTTAAGATATCCGGGGACAATACTAATGGAACTACTTTGGACAAAGTCCCTAATTCGAAAATGGCAGAGCTGTCCAGGCTTGAATAAGCCGTAAGCGAAGAAAGGCAGATGGATATTAGGCGGACGGTTCATCTTCACAAAACCCTTTCGCTGTACTCAGGACAGCAAGAAGCAAAGGTCTGGCATCTTGGATTTCTTTGTGCTTCGTTACGTGATCAATGGCTGATTGGGCAAGGAGACCATAGAAATCGTACTTCGATATGTAGTCGATTCTCTCAGCAAAGAGACTCTTCAGCCGGTAAAAGAGCCAACTCAATTCCTTGGCATGCTCCGTAATGACGGCTCTTCTCCTTGGCTTAGTACTCTGGTAGCTTATCACCAATGGCTGGCTCCCAAGCCACCTCTGCGTGTCTTTATCCAGTCTGGCTTTGATAATCACGTCTGCTCCGCCCCATACTTTTACAGCCCTTGCTTCGACAGAAATATCACTTGTATTGATCTTCTGTTCCAATTCTTCCAATTGCCTCATGAGGCTGTTTTCCATTTCATTCCTCGATATGTGATTGCGCCAACGCTCGGCATCAGCGGCGGCCCGTAGCGCCGTCAACCGCATGCTAATGTTACTCGTTTCGCCGCCGCACCCCTTCACGATTTGAATACACACGAAGTTCAGTTGACTGGCCTGACCAGTAGCCAGCCATCGCGGCAACTACTTCGACAATTGCCCAGTAAGGGGCGCCCGTAACGGCACTGCAAGCGGCTCCCCTTGAATTCGTCCGAAAACTCCTTCTCCGATAGCGACGCCAGGTCCGACAGCGTGCTATCAGTGGGAGCAATACGCGGCTGGAACGCGGGTGCCGTGGTCGGAACAAGTAATAGTATGAAGTTCAATCAGTTCGAGGTTCACAAAAACGGACTCCTCGCATCCCACGGACGGGAATCAACGGAGCACTTTGCCTTTTACGTCGAGCACCTGCGACGCACATAGATTGTTGCCGACCACGGGGAAATTCTTAAAAGTCCACACGACCTTTTTGTCTCGCGTCACCTCGACGAGTTGCGGATTACTCTCACCGGCATGCGTGTTTCCAATAATGATATTTCCATTTGGCAACACCTGCAGGGACGTAACCCAGCAGAAATGCACTCCCGGCAGTTCATCGCGATCAATGCTCCACACAATTTCACCCGCTTTATTTACCTCCACCACGCGATTGTTGTTGCCGCAGGCGATCAGGGTGTTGCCGTTCTTCAATCGTAAGGCTCCGAAAGGTTCGGCGCCGTGGCCATCGCCGCCCGGGACGCG
>JBDUAM010000059.1:0-14682 GCA_040004655.1 Chthonomonadales bacterium
CAATCCAACTCGCGCGCGGCTCGAGGAGGCAGTTGCGGCGCTGGAGGGCGGTCACCAGTTCGTCTCAGACTACTCCCAGTGGGAAGCGCTGCAGGCGGACAATTCGAGTTCGGGCGATTACGCCGCAGAACCAGAAACCAAACCCGCCCTAAAACCGGAAGAACCCCCAAAGCCCCGCCTGAACGCCGCCGAGCGCAAAGAACTCACCAACATGGAAACGACCATCCACGCGGCAGAAGAGGAAGTCACCCGCCTGGAAGCGCGCATGTTACTGCCGGAAGTAGCCACCAACCCCCTCGCCTTGGCCGAGTGCTGGGAACAAGTTGGAGCGGCTAAGGAGAGGGTCGCGGAGCTTTATAGTCGGTGGGAGGAGTTGGAGGGTCGGCGGTGAGATGAAGGCGTTTCAGAAGATGTTACAAGTGGATGTGATCAGCGTACTGGCCCGATCAATCGAAACACTCGACTTATGTATTTGCCGAAATCGGGCTGTTCAGATTGACCATTTTCTGCTTCGTATATGCCGTTAGTATAAAATAGAACTAATGATCGTGTCTTGTCATCGACTTGCGCGTGCGCCAATTCGAATCCATAACTACCATTGTGAGCCAATCCCCCATTTATTAATCCCCACCCGCCAAGAGTTGTATTGGACAATCGGGGCAATGGCAAAGTGCGAAGGGCGCGAAATACTCCATTCTGATGGTCTTTTGCCGATAAACCTGAACACACAAACGATGCTTTAGCTATTTCTAAAAAGCTCCCTGCGATGGCACCTGTTGTTTCCGCTCTATATTTTGGAAGTGATTTGCCACCTCCGTAAAGGAACCCTTCGCGTACAAACCTGCCGGATGACTTATCAAATATTTGACCAACACTCATGGGATGAAGATCGCTTACTGACGAAACACCCAGTCGTACCGTGTTCAAACCGTTAGGAGCCGTCAGGATTGTGCTAAGCAATGATTCAAAGGTCTCACCGGTTGCCCTTTCTGCCATAACGGCAGCAAAATCCATACCGCCGGAATACTCTGTCTTTTCTCCCGGTTGACCATTTGCTTCACTTCGTAGAAGGTCCTCTCTGATCGTCATCTCACGCCATTTGACTCCCGAGAGTGCAACATCATTTGAGGCTGCACTTGGCTGATACCTACGATATTTAACTCCTGACGTATGCGAAACGAAGTTAGCTAAGGTAGCATTAACTGACAAATGTGCCGTTCCAGCACAAATATCGGGGCAAACATCCCTCAGTTTTGTATCCCAATTCAATTTATGATTACTGACAACTTGGGCAATGACATACCCGCAAATCGGTTTCGAAACTGATCCCACACGGATAATTGAATTGGTGGTGAACAAACTTTCCGGATTCCTGAGATCGTTGACTCCCAAAGTTGTAATAGCAACAATTGAACCATCTTGCACGATTGCAATTCCCAAACATGGAGTACCGAGTTTTTGGAACGCCTCTTGACCAATTTTATCGAGGTTATGTTGTAAGTCAGTCATGGGTCGATCAGAAAGATGAATATCATCTAACATGACATAACCACGCTGATCCGACTTCGAGTTGTCAACAAGTTCTAGATGCGCCGTTTTACCGGTTAGCTCATAAACATCCCAACAGACCCGCGAAAACTCTGCGCTGTCATTCCCGGTCTCGGACCTCACAACCTTGCCGTCCACCACCAGATTCAAACAAGCTTCGCCGGGATAGTGACCGCCACCTATCAAGAAGTTGATAAACGGCTTCTCAATGGTGAATTCGCGCGAAACTGCCTTGCCGGTCGCGCTTGTGCCGAGCTTGGGGTGGAGAGTGCAGAGAAACCGCTTGCCCTGAAATCCGGTGATGCCGGGAATAGTGGTGGTGGTGTGAGGCTCCTTGGTCCAGCAGTTGCCGGAGAGGGTCCAGCCGTCAAAAGTCCCGCTCTCGAAGTCGGCAAATGCGGTGTCGCCATTGGCGGCAGGTTTTGGGTCCTGGACGTATGCCAGGGCCGGGATTGCGATGGCTGATTTTAGGAAGTCGCGGCGGGTTGGGGTCATCATTCCAATTCGCTAAGTATCATTGCACGGAATCCCACTCATCTCTGGACTGATTGATCTCTTCATCAATCTCGGCGGCCGTTCGACCGCTTGGTGCGGCCCCACTGAATTGCAACGCTCGGTATGGCTTAGTTGCAGGCTCGATATGAGGCTGGTCACCGTTAATAAGGCAATGAGCTAGTATTACTTCAGCCAATGTGCTCTCATCGACCCCCTGGCTCAAGGCTGCCGCACGTAGGGACCTTGAAGTTTTGTCAGTTATTGTAATTGTCGGCATCGGACGTACCTTCCCAATACTTGAGCGCATAAAGCCAATTATTCGAATTCTACCACACTCGGCGGATTGCAACCCTCGCAGTTTGCTGGGAAGCGATTGTACTGTCGGTGATCCGTACAATCTGAACGCGACTACTTGATCGGAACCGTGCCACTTGCATCGATTGTATAGCCCCACTTTTTTATGTAGTACGCAGCATTCTCAAACGTGTCCTGCCGGGATTTCAACTTTCGGTTTAGCCATGAGTCCATTTTCTTCTGCAGGTCGGCATACTCATGTTTACCAACAAGGTTGTTCAATTGGAATGGGTCCTGCGTGTTATCAAAAAGCAGCCAAGGACCCTTTAGATCGCGGGCATAGGTGTGTTGTTGAGTGCGGATCGCACGGTATTCGCGTCCGCCGATGGCACGGCTCCACTGACCAAACGGCGCGGGGCAGAGGATGGAAGCGGCTCCGTCCGAAGGGTCTTTGCCACCTGATAGGTATCGGCTGAAATCGAGTCCCTGCACCGATTTCGGCGGACTAAGGTTGCAGAGTTTGAGCAGGGTGGGCATGACGTCCTCGGTCGCGAAAGTCGCCGGAAGTTGCTTCGGGCTGCTGCCTAACTTCGCCGGATATCGAATGAGAAACGGAACCCGCGCCGACTCCTCAAATGGTTGCTGCTTTTTCTGCGACCCCTGTGAGTAGAGCATGTCGCCGTGGTCGGACGTGAAGATCACAATCGTGTTTTTGGTCAACCCCTTTGCGTCAAGGATCTTCATTAATCTGCCGATGCATTCGTCCAGCGCTGAGCAGTGCGCGTAGTATCCAGCCAGGTCCATTCGGGCTCTTTGCTGTAATGCTGCAGGCACATTTGATCTGAGATGGATCTTTGTGGCATCGTACATCTTCCTGAATTCTTCCGGGGCTGTCTGGTAAGGCTCGTGCGGGGGACCCCAGGCAAGTGTCATCAAAAACGGCTTCTTTGACGCACCTCTAACCTCAATATAACGAATGGCATCCTCGGTTTGGCTGAAGGCATCGTAACCGCCCCACTTTCGTCGGGTGGGATCATCCGCGTAATAGATCGAGTTGTTGTACTCATGGGTGCATTCGAGCGCCTTCCAGTACTGGAATCCCTGCCGACGTTCCGGCGGAATGTACGATGTTCGACCATGCCCATCGACGTGCCACTTTCCGATGAATGCCGTGTCGTAACCCTCCTTTGCAAATACTTTCGGGTATGTCTGCGCATTGGGATCAAGCGGAACATCGTTCATGAAGACGCCATGCGTAAGGGCGTGCTGCCCGGTGAGAAGGGAGGCGCGGGTAGGGCAACAGACTGGAACCGTCGCCACGGCGTTGGTCAGCCAGATGCTCTGCCCGGCAAGTTTATCGAGGTTCGGGGTTTTAACATCAGGATTGCCAGCGAAGCCAAAAGCATCATATCTCCACTGGTCGGCGATGATGAAGAGGACGTTGGGTTTGGGTTGGTCGGCGATAGCCAGAACTACTGTTCCAATAGACAATGCCAATAGAGCGCCAAAGCGCATTACTAATTTGGTGCCACCTATTCGCAGCATGAATCTATACACCGCCTATCGAAAAGTTAAATAGTAATAGGAGCGTGGGTCGTCAACCAGTTCGCAACTATAAATAGTTACAAATCCAACTCCAGACTTACCGGACAATGGTCCGACCCCATCACATCCATATGGACGTCCGCATTTATGACTTTGTCCCTCAATGAAGCAGAAACCATGAAGTAATCGATGCGCCATCCGACGTTTCTACCACGGGCGCCGGCGAAATTGCTCCACCAGGTGTAGTATCCATTGCCCTGCTTGAACATGCGGAAGGTGTCCACGAAGCCAGCGTCGACAAACGCTTGAAAACCGGATCGTTCCTCCACGGTGAAGCCCTTCTTGCCAACGTTAGACTTCGGGTTGGCAAGGTCCATCTCAGTGTGTGCGACGTTGAGATCGCCGCAAAAGACCACCGGCTTTGTCTTCTCAAGTTCCTGGCAGTGTGCCAAAAACGCTTTGTCCCAGAAATTGTGTCGAAGGGGGATTCGACTGAGGTCTTCTTTGGCGTTGGGGGTGTAGACTGTCACGAGGTAGAAACCTGGATATTCGGCGGTAAGAACTCGACCCTCAAGGTTGGGGTCGCCGAATTGATCTGCAGTCGCAACGTAACCCTTCAGGACGGCATCGCTGATGCCTCTGGTTACGCTGAGCGGTTCCGTCCGACTGTAAATAGCCGTGCCAGAGTAGCCCTTCTTGTCTGCAGAGTGCCAGTATTCGTGATAATCTGCCAGTCCGACTTCTACGTCTCCGGGTTGAGCTTTAGTCTCTTGAAGGCAGAGAATATCAGGCTGCTCGGCGTTAATGAATGGGAGAAAAAGATCCTTGCGGAGGACAGCGCGAATGCCATTGACGTTCCAAGAGTAGAGTTTCATGCAGTAATTTTCAGGAAATGCGCTCGGAAATCCTGCATCATTCGAGCAATTATTGCACCTTATCAATCGCGGTGACGGGGTGCAATTCCCAGCACGAATATCGCCAGTTGCTCGGTTTGTGGTTGATGTTGAAAGCCGCTGGTTCGTGCTCTTTGTCGTAGAATTGCCATCCCGTGACTGTTACTTTTGTTCCCCGCTTGAACGTCTTGACCAGCTCATCTGTATTCCACTCTGTCGAATTTGGTTTCACAATCTGGCGCATGCGTGGGGTTACTTCCACAATCATGTCGTGCGTCGTGTCGTGTGATCCCTTCGGCACCGGTGGGCGGTTGGTCGGGTCGGTGCTGCTGAGGTAGATGTGCGTATCATAGTAAGTCGTGTCAGAGGTCTGGCAGTTGCAGGTCTCCCCCCCGCCTGTAACGACCTTTACTATATATCCAGTAACTGTCGCCGCTTGGTTTTCGTTCAGAACAGCGCTGGACTCCATAGTCTTATCGTCGGGACCCAGGAAATCGCCAATCGAGACCGCAGAATCGATTTCGCCTTCATCTGGAACCTCATACCGGTTCTTCAGCGGGTTCTTCCGTGTGTCGAGGTCGGTAAGCGGTTTCTTCAAAGATGCTCCAACCATTCCGCACTTGATTTCGGTGAGCGTATCCGGAAAACTGGGAATGGGCTTTACAGGCGCAGCCACGCCGAGGCCAGTTACCACAATGCCAGTTACGGCCACACCAACTTTCTTCCACTTCTGTGTTCCCAGAAAGGACTTCTTTGCCGAATTTGCTGCGGCTTGCGCTTCCGTCGGGTTGCTCGAAGGTTTCCCCTTGTCGGGAATTTCAGTTTGATTGGACATGATTCGGCTCCTCTCTGGAAATCAGGCAGTTGGATGGTTTGCATCTGACGAGGCGACCCGGTTCTTCTCGCCAATGGTCTGACTACCGGTCTTTGTAGCAGGATCATGCGGAGAAGAGCCCGAAGAACTAATTTTCATGACTTTACTCAGCATGTCGAACCAGAAGGGAGCGCCCAGGGAAGCCGCGAAGGCCGTGATAATCAGCCCGAGTACCTTCATTCCCCATCCGCCGACATCCACGGGCAGGCTCCTGGGCTCGTTTGGCGTGTTCGCCGGTTTCCAACCGAGTAGTCCGGTCGCTGCATCTTTTGTGGCCTTGTCGAGTGTCTTAGCATCGGCAGGAAGAGGGTCCTTGGATAGATTCTTTGCCGCAGCTTCTATCTGCGTTCGCTGTGCGGGGCTAGCCCATAGACGGTCCAGCATCATCAGAGAATCAGCATTAGTGATAATTGCAACGCTCATGGCAACACAGAACGATAGGATTTGAATCTTGCGTTTATACCACCCTGAGGCACGTTCCATAGCGTCGTCGTACCACTTTTCAATGTTCTTTCGGGCGGTATCCAGATTGCCATTTGCCGAGTCGATTAACGGTCTTAGGGCATTGAGTATCTGCTTGTCGTACCTTCCTTCGGCGGGTGTAAGTGCCTTTTCGAAGTGACCTGCTTCCAGGGTTTCTGTGGCGCCTGCCGGCTCAACTAAACCGATGAGATCGGTTATAGCTGCCGAGAAGGTGGCAGCCGGAATGTAAGAGGGTTTCTTTCGAACGTTGACGTCTCCGTCCTCGGTTTTGCGAATCTTGTCCGTTTTCTGCCCGAGTTTGAGGACCATGGAGTGGTGGTATATATCTTCTGCAATCCGCGCGGCATCAGGCCCATCAAAGAGGCCGTGTATCGCCTTATACAAGTTCTCTGCTCGCAGCCCAATCATCTGCGCGATGTACTCGTTCACGGACGTGCAGACGAGGCTGAGCACAAGATAAATGAAGATGAGGCCAACGGCAATTTCCAGGACTGTCGAACCAAACATAGTCACCCTCCGGAAGGCAATAGGTGGTCATTCAGGGACAAACTTCAGGCATAAATCAAATTATTACAGGAAATCTACCACAACCCGGCAAAATTTGTATAGCGGTGTGACAAATATCACAATGAGATCTATTCAACGGTGAGTAAGCGGTACCCAATCTTGCACCACCGTTCAAGTAAACAGCAAGAGTGCAGGTCTTGCGCCTTCGCTCTTCCACAGCCACCTTTTGATCTGTACCCATCGCCGGGCCCGACACCGAATTTGCGGTATGAATAGTTTGTCTTAGCACGCGGTATCTGTGCGGGCGGGGACACCCGCGCTCCGATTAGAATCGTGACTAACCCAGACCTTAATTCGAAAACCAACGACGTTCAGTTACTAATGCGAAGAGATCAGTCGGAGCGCGCCCGTCCTCGGGCGCAACCAGGCGCTCGTGGGACGTTTAGTTTGCT
Organism: Chthonomonadales bacterium; assembly: GCA_040004655.1. GTDB lineage: Bacteria > Armatimonadota > Chthonomonadetes > Chthonomonadales > CAJBBX01 > JBDUAM01. Next base: position 7,092 of record JBDUAM010000059.1, read on the forward strand.
TTGGGTTTCGGTAAAGGTTTACGCCAGTCACCGCCCGCTGTGCCTATTAAGCTACTGGTGAGTGCTTTGGATTTTCCGGTTTTGATGTTGACCAATTTGATCGGTCCGCACCGTCGACCGCCGCGTCTGTAGGCTCCCTGCCAATAGCTGTCAGCAGCAATAATTGACTTTCCATCAGGTGACACACCGAGACATTTGCCAGCAGTAATGCCCTTGGCCGAGGCGGTTTTCCAGTCGACCAGCCAGCAGGTATAGTGCCCACCATCACTCATTCCCCAATGGGCCTGATAAATGAACTGTTTGTTCTGTAGCGGTACTTTCAGCCAGCGCCCTTCAGCGTCAATCCAGAATCCTTCTCCGCCTTCCGGACGCGTGCCTTCCTTGAGGTTCCGAAATTGCATCTCGTTAGACCCAAGGTCTACCAATCTGAGGTGTGTGTAATCTCCGTCATGCCGTGGCTCTATTTTGAATGCAAGTAACTGGTTCTTTGAAACCCATGTTGGAGTGAATATATCGTAGGGTACTGCAACTGACCGGTGTTCAAATGGATACCAGATGCGAGCCTCACGAACGACCGTGGGTTTCTGAAGCTCCAGGAACCAGATGACAATCCGATTGCCATCTGGAGACCATGAACAATCGGAAACCCTATTTGTTGCGAAAGTCTCACCGGTTTTGACGTTTATGACGGCAAGATCATTCTTTGGGGACATGTCTACTTTGGATAAAATAAATATCCATTTGCTATCGGGTGACCAGGAGTATTTTAGGTTGGTACTTTGTTCCAATACCTTGCAAATCTTATGACGGCTTCGCCCCCATACATCAGTAAAAACCAATTCAGATCGAGATTGGCCGTAAGAATCCCCGGTAAAGAAGGCAATCTTGTTCCCGTCTGGGGACCATTGAGGGGCAAATTCCACGCGGTCACCGAATGTAATTTGCTTCAATCGGCTACCGTCTGGGTTCATCCTGTAAATGTGGGAATTGCTGACTACGCTGATTGTTTGCTCACGTGGGTATTTGCCACTTGGGTCCCTGTAATATTTCCCCGACCATTTATACCGCTCCATCGAGAAGACAACGTCGCGGTCCGTGCGGGCTGGTGGTGTAATCGCCAACACGGATAGTAGGACGAGAATAAAGATAATTGGCCTAAACGGCATGAATTGGAGATTCCTCTTGTATTGCATTATTGCAGAAAAGGTGGTCAATCATTACAGGTTGTTTCGGCAGGCGGTATCTGTGCGGGCGGGGACGCCCGCGCTCCGATTAGAATCGTGACTAACCCAGACCTTAATTCGAAAACCAACGACGTTCGGTTACGAATGCGAATAGAGCCGTCGGAGCTCGCCCGTCCTCGGGCGCAACCTCGTGCTCACGGCGCGTAAGATTGTAGTGACCGCAGCTATCTGTGCGGGCGGGGACGCCCGCGCTCCAGTACATTTCAACCTATTCTTAACCGCTCGGCGGTTGAAACCGCGCCTGTGATAGGCACGAAGTCGACCTCCGTCGACTCTGACCCCAGTCCGCGCAGGCGGACTTTGTGCCGTCATGAGACGCGAATTTATTCGCCGAGGGTTGGTCATATCATAGCCACGTGTTGCTGGTGGGGACACCCGCGCTCCGATTCAAATAATGTCAATTACGCGCTGGTCGGCTGCCAGCATTTACTCACTCCGACCCCATAACCTCAAACGCGTTCCGAATCAAATGGACCCGACAACTCCCACCAATCAAATAAACCTCAGCAACATCAAACCGACACTTCCGATCCAGCCCGCCATGGGACAACAACCAGGTCTCTGCCGCGACCGCCAACCTGCTCTGCTTGTTGAAATCCACGAACGTGGAGGGCGCAATCGACTTTGATCTCCGCGTCTTCACCTCAACAAAGACAATCGACCCACCGTCTTCCGCGACAATGTCTATCTCGCCGCCTGCGCACCGGAAGTTGCGTTCCACGATGTTCATGCCGACGTCGATGAGGTGTCGCGTGGCTGCCTCTTCTCCCGATTCGCCGACAGTCGCGTTGTCCATTCCCAGGTCGAGCAGCGCCTGACCCTCTTCGATCAGCGCTGGCTCCGTCGCGTGCATGGCGACAGCGGCCGCCACGGGCGCGTAAGATCGTCGGTGGATCGGGCAGGGGCCATGTTGCTTCAGGAGTTCAAGGTGCAGCGCCGAGGGGTAGCCCTTGTGCCCGGCAAACTCATATTGCGGGTAGAGCGCGTGCATCTCGACCATCAACCTATCCCGCGTTACCTTGGCGATGATGCTGGCGGCGGCGATGGAGGCGGAGTTGGAATCGCCCTTCACAATCGCCTGTTGTAGCACAGGGAACGGGTGGACCGGAAGGCCGTCAATCAACGCAAAAGTGGGAGTTGGGGAAATCTGCATCACCGCATCTCGCATGGCAGCGTGCGTTGCGCGAAGGATGTTCAGATTATCAATCTTCTCGGCGTCGGCATACCCGATGCCAATGGAGATGGCGGTCGACTGAATGAGATCGTATGCGCGTTCGCGCTGGTCAGGAGTGAGTTTCTTGGAGTCATCCACGCCGGGGAGTTCGACTTCAAACGGAAGCACAACGGCAGCGGCAACTACTGGACCCGCAAGTGGTCCACGACCCGCTTCATCAATCCCCGCGATGATAGTCAATCCGCGCTCACGGGATGCGCGCTCATATCGCCAGAGGTCTACAGGTTCTTTTGGGCTGCGTTTCAGGGGATTTTGCCAATACGGGCCGTCGGCCAGAACACGAACGATGCCTTGCCTATCACCCGATCACGGGTCACGGGTCCCCAGAACCGACTATCCCAGCTATGGTTCCGGTTGTCACCCATAAAGAAGTAACAATTCGCAGGCACAACGTAGGGGTTCTCCACACCGTAGGTCGCATCAGATCGCTGGTAATTGTTCATCGTCTCGCGGATGTAAGGCTCCGTCTGCGGCACGTCGTTCACAAAGAGCGTCCCATTCCTGACAAGTATCTTGTCATTCGGCAGACCGATGAGTCGCTTAATGAGAATGTTTTCGTGCTTGTAATTGCCCTCGTAGTCGGCCGCTTTTGGCGCACGGAAGACGACTATCTCCCCGCGACGTGGCGGCCTAAAGCGATAGAGGAGCTTGTTCACAAAGAGGTGATCATGAATCGTGGAAGGGTAGAACGCCATGGTCTTGGAGAGTCCTTTATCGTGACCATGCAGGGTGGGTTCCATTGATTCGGTCGGGATGAAAAATGCCTGGAAGAGGAACGGACGAATAATAAGAAAGACGAGTGTGCCAGCGAGGAGAATCGATTCCATCACTTCGCGGATGGAGCGCGCAAATCCAGATGGTCGACCGTTCAGTGCAAGTCGGATGAAAGTCAGGGCAATCGCCGCGAGGAGGATGGTGCCGAGCCCCACATTCGCGATTAATTCACCAGCGCCAGTGCCTGTTTCCACGCCAACTTCTCCAACTCCGATCGCCTGATCGGCCTGCGTCTAAACGATTATCGAACCAACCGAATGCGACTTAGCGGCCAGAAGATGAACTCCGCTTTACCGATTACACGATCGCGCTTCAACGGTCCCCAGAATCGGCTGTCGTTACTGTGGTTCCGGTTATCACCCATCATAAAGAGTTCATCGGGCTTCAACGTCAACGGTTCGTCCACGGCAAAGCTCTTGCCGGTGGGCATGATGTTCTGCATCTCTTCATTGATATACGGTTCCACCAGGGCCTGTCCGTTCCGGTAGATGTGATATTTTCCGGTGGCATCCGTCTTCATCTGAATGGTGTCGCCGCCCACGCCAATCAACCGCTTGATCAACACGTTTTCCACGTTGTTGCCAGTGGCGTCTGCTTCTTTGGGAGCTTTGAATACGATGATCTCGCCCGGCTTCGGATTGCCCATTCGCATGCCGAGCTTATAGACAAAGATGTGGTCATTCACGTCATCTTGATAGGTCTGCCCGGTGCCGCTGTTGTAGCCATGTTTGTGGCCCATCAGGGTTGGCTCCATCGATTCAGACGGAATGAAGAAGGCCTGCAAAAAGAAGGGGCGGATGATGAGGAAAACGAGCACACCGGCGATGATCAGCGATTCAACAAGCTCGGCGACCCACTTAGCGAAGGGAGCCTTGTTAGAAGAGAGTGCTACCCGGATGAGCGTGAGGAAGAACGCCGCAAGCACAATGTAGCCAATGCTTAGATTGGCCAGCACTTCGGTAACCGCAACATCTTGTGGCTGCATAAATGAATCCTGTGGCTTTTGCCGGGGAGATGGGTTTACTACTAAGTAGACGCTCAGGAAGCGCAGGCGGTGTCACCAACTCTGCGCTTCCAGTACAACTTGCAACTAAGAACGAATGCCGCGATCTTCCTTGATTCGAGCCTTCTTGCCGATAACGCCGCGCAGATAGTAAAGCTTGGCTCGTCGCACAAGTCCGCGTCGAATAACTTCAATCTTATCGATTCGTGGGGAGTGAATCAAGAAGGTTCGCTCCACACCAATCTGATGTGCAATCTTGCGAACCGTGAAGCTGGAGCGGCTCAAGGAACCACGTCGAGCGATCACGACACCTTCGAAAATCTGAATACGCTCTTTGTTGCCTTCGACAACTTTTGCGTGGACCTTGACGTTGTCGCCCGGTCGAAAATCTGGAACGTCCGTTCGGAGTTGTGATTTCTCCAGTTCGGTGATGACGGTACTCATGTTATAAAGACTCCTATTGTCTCACTCATTGGTCCGTCTGGCGGTCCGTTATGGACACAGATCGGTTTCAGTGTTCTCCAGCTCTTTCACGAGCTGTTTATCTAACTCTGTCAGCGTATATGCTTCCCAGAGGTCAGGCCTTCGATCCCGGGTTCGGCGGAGTTGCTCTTTCCTGCGCCATCGATTGATGAGCGCGTGATTGCCCTCCAGCAGAATGTCCGGCACCGTCCAACCCCGATACTCTCGAGGCTTTGTATAGTGCGGATGTTCCAGAAGACCATCCGCAAAACTGTCTCTATCCGGTGCGCCCTCGTCGCCAAGCGCGCCCGTCTGTAATCTCGTCACGGCATCCAGAATAACCAGTGCGGGAAGCTCGCCTCCCGTTAGGACGTAGTCTCCAATCGAGACTTCATCCGTAACCAGATGTTGCCGAATCCGTTCGTCTACACCTTCATAGTGACCGCAGAGGATCACCACATGCTCTTCTGTTGCCAGTTCCCGGGCAAATGCCTGATCGAACTTTCGACCCTGTGGATCGGTGAGCAGAACGCGAACTTTCGCATCGCCTCCAACCAGATCGTCCAGCGCCTCTGCGACAGGCTCTACTTTCATGATCATTCCGCCGCCCCCGCCGCACGGAGTGTCGTCGGTGGTACGGTGCCGATCATGCGTATATTGCCGCAGGTCTACAACTCGAATCTCTGCAACGCCACTCTCCTGCGCTCTACGCACAATGCTGTGGCTTATCCCCTGCTGAATCATCTCCGGCAGAATGGTAATAACGTCGATTCGTATCAACTACTCTTGCTCAGCCGGCTCCGGCTCAACCGTCTCACCAACTTCACCGGGCAGCATTCCCATCGGCGGGTCGATGAGGATGCGCTTTTTGACCAGATCGACTTCTACGACAATCGGCTTCACGGCTGGTATCAGCGCATCGCCAACCTTCAGCAGATCCTGCGCCGGGTAGTGAAGAACTTTGTCCACCGGGCCGATCTCTCGACCGTCCACCGTTACAACGTTCAACCCCACCAGATCCGTCGTGAAGTAAGAACCTTCGTCCAGCGGAGCGGCCTCTTCGCGTTTAATCTGCACGAATGCGCCGCGCCACAACTCCACGTCTTCAATGCGATTGATGCCGGTTACCGACATCAGGGCCATGCCTTTGTGAAAGCGAACCCTGCGCACTTTGAACGTCTGCGCGGAGCTGCCTCTACGCAGACAAACCTCTTTCAGCGATTCGAACTGCGCCGGATGGTTGGTCTCGGGCATGACTTTCATCTCACCCTTGATACCGAACACACCCACAATGCGACCAATTGCGTGGTCCCATTCCGGCATTGCGGTAGAAGCAGGCTTCGGGGCGTCGATTGAATCAGGCAACGATGTCGACAAATACCCGCCGTTTGCTCTTCACGCCCGCCGCCTTGGCAACGAGTCGGAGGGCATTCGCGATGCGGCCCTGCTTACCAATCACCTTGCCAAGATCAGGCTGGGCTACGTGGATTTCGATGTTAACCGTATCCTCGCTGCCATTTTCGATCACCTGAACGGAATCGGGATCGTCCACCAGGTTTTTTACCAGGTACTCAACCAGTCCTTGCAAGGTTTATGCCCTCTCTACGCTTTTGCTTCTTCAGCCGGGGCTGCTTCAGCGGCAGGAGCCTCTTCGACTACCGGAGCGCCTTCGGAAACTTCAGCTTCCGCGGCTGCTGCGACTTCGGCTGCTTCGACTTCGGCGACAGGGGCTTCTTCGACGGCAACTTTGGCAACCGGGGCTGCTTCTTCCACTGCGACTTCAGGCACCGGAGCTACTTCTTCAACCACTTCCGCAACAGGCGCTTCCACTGCTGCCGGAGCTTCCACGACTGCAGGTGCGGCTTCGGCTACAGGAGCCTCTTCCACGGGAGCAGCCTTGGCTCGCGGTGTGCGAACTGGCTTGTTCGGGTTCGGGGTGTTCTTCGGCACATAGACTCGCGGTGCAATCACGCCTTCCTTGGTAAGAAGGGCTCGAGCAATGTCGGTCGGCTGTGCGCCGTTGGCGATCCACTTGGTGGCCTTTTCGGCATCGATCTTAATGGTCACCGGCTCGGTGAGCGGATCGTAATAACCAATTGTCTCGATGAATCGACCGTCGCGTGAATTCGTGCTGTTTGCTACAACTAATCGATAGAACGGCTTCTTTTTGGCGCCCATTCTTCGTAATCTAATCTTTACTGGCAAGTCATTGTCTCCGTGTTCTTCTGGTTGCTGCGTCTAAGTTCGGCTTTTACTCTGTTTAACCCCTTCGGAAAGGAAAGCCCCGCCCCTTCTTCCGGTTGCCCATACCGCCCGCCATCTGGCGGACCATAGCCTTCATCATCTCAAACTGCTTCAGGAACTCATTGATCTCCTGAACGGTAACACCCGCCACTGCCGCGATTCGCTTTTTTCGGCTACCGTTCAGGATATTCGGGTCGGACCTCTCCAACTTTGTCATCGCGCGGACCAGCCCCTCTTGTCGGGCCATCTGCTGTTCCGGAATCTCGATGTCTTTAAACTGGCTCATCCCCGGGAGCAGCTTCAGCAACTGATCCAACGGGCCCATATTTTTCATCTGCTGCATCTGTTCCAGGTAGTCGTTTAGATCAAACCGACCCTGTCGCAGGTTCCGCTCAATGTCCGCGGCCTTCTTCTCATCGACGTTGGCCTGAACCTTCTCGATTAACGAGAGGACGTCGCCCATGCCGAGGATTCGCTGGGCCATCCGGTCGGGATGAAAACTCTCCAGCGCGTCCATCTTCTCCCCGACGCCGATGAACTTGATCGGTACGCCGGTGACGCTGCGGATAGAGAGGGACGCGCCACCACGGGCGTCTCCATCCAACTTTGTCATCAAAAACCCGTCAACAG
>JBDUAM010000188.1:0-14637 GCA_040004655.1 Chthonomonadales bacterium
CGGCAATATGTGCGTCTTCAGCAAATCAGCATTCGGCAATGGGGGCCGCGAGTATTGGATTGTCCGGGGGTCGCTGAAATGAAAGGGATCTCGCCTAAAGCAATGACCGCAATTGATGGGGCTCAGGACAGCGTTCAGAAAGCAATGGCGGTCCGAATTAGGATTTTTGTCAAACAGAACCACGTGCCCATGATCAACACAAAGGGCGGCAAGCTACCATCGGATACTCCTGGTATTATCCGAATGAAGAAACAGTGTGACCGGGCGTTATGGGATGTCGTACGCCGATCTCTGACCAAACACCAAATGTCGGAGTTGATCAAGCTCCTGGGTCCACCATATAATGGGAAATGAACTTCAGCAATTTCGTGGAGAAATGGCAAGTCGCCGGATAGTCCGGTCAATAAGACTATGTTGAGTGGGCTGAAGGGGAATGCGTCTTCAGCCCAAGGTAGGTCCTATCTGAATAACTGTGGCGCGAACTTGATCAAGTAGTCTCGCCAGTTGAGCCACGTGTGACCACCGGTCGACTCGTCGTAAACAACATTGAACCCATGCTGTTTTAGTAAATCAACGGTTTTGTGGGTGATCTGCAGCAGAAAATCATCCTTGCCCGTGCTGAACCAGACGAGCTTTAAGCCCTTCTTCCACTCGGCATTATCCAGTTCCGCGAGGTGTTGTTCTTCCCATGGTGAACGTCCGGTTGTGGGCGCTGGCGCCGGCGCTCCGGGTCTCTGAAACGGGAACGCATGGAACAATCCGGAACTGAAGACACCCACGTAACCGAATTTTTCTTGATGAGGTATGGCCAGGCTTAAAGTCTGGCCGCCGCCCATGGAGAGCCCGGCAATGGCGACGTTGTTGCGACCGGCCAAGGTGCGGTAATTCTTTTCGACATTTGGCGCTATATCTTTGATGAAATCCTGTTCAAACTCATCGGCCGGTGGGCGAGCGCCACCAGTTCCACCGGAATTCCCGGTGTGCCCTGCGGGCATAACAACGATCATCGACTTGGCCTTGCCCGCAGCGATCAAGTTATCCAGTATAAATCCGGCTCGACCAACCGAGGTCCATGAGTCATCGGAGTCCCCGGCGCCGTGAAGCAGGTAGAAGACCGGATATCGGCCTTTGCCATTTTCATATCCAGGAGGAGTGTAGACGTGCATCCGCCGGACCCGCGAGAGCGCGCTTGAATAGTAGGTGACCGAGGCGACGGATCCGTGAGGAACGTTCTTCGTATCCATCCATTCTGAACCGGGCACGACTACAAGGCTCGAGGAGTTGCCCAGAGATTGGCTGACGGCCGGATTTCTAGGATCGACCGTTGAGACGCCGTCGACCACGAAAGTGTATCGGTACGCTCCGGGATCAACTGGTCCAACCGTTACTTCCCAGACGCCATTGGACGCCTTGGTCATGGTCGATGCCTGTCCACCGCCGGGGATGTCGCTGCTGTTCAATCGTATGGACTCGGCCTTTGGGGCGAGGATACGGAACGTGACATGCCTATCGGGTTGTACTTCTGGCGACACCACAGCCGGGGGTTGCTGAGGACGGGCGGGCGCCGGAGTCTGGGCACAACCGATCACCGATTGGATGAGAATGAGAGTGATGATTGCAGGAATTTGAGTTAGCAGCGCTGCTTTTTTCATTGCGATTATGTCTCCTAAGTTGACATGGTTGTGAAGCGTAGATTTGGATCGATTCAAATGGCTATCGGGATATTTCCGTTTGAGAATGAGTCCACTCGGTCTTGAGTGGATAGATTCCCCCGTGCGTAACGAGAATCAGGTGTTGACAGTTCTAACATTATGGTACTGTTTAATATCCTTCTAATCCTTCATATGGATTCGAGTAGCGTTCGATATAAAGGTCACATAATTCAGTCAAAATGGAACAGCACCCTCAAGTCATAGTTTGTGACGTGGTGGTAGTAGAAGTATATCCCCATCAAATCCCGTTGAATTCTGACCACTAATCGAGGAGCACATCATGGCAATGAAGGAAAATAATGGCATGAAGATCGAGGTGACCAAAGATGGCCCTTACATCGTAACCGGTGGCGTGCCAATCAGTGAACAATGGATCGTAACAAATGCAGAAGGCGATTCCCTGGACTACCGAGAGGGAGAAAAATATCCAACCGAACCGCAATATGCTCTTTGCCGCTGCGGACATTCCGGAAGCAAGCCATTTTGCGATGGCACGCACAAGAAGATCCCGTTCGACGGTGCTGAAACTGCCAGCAACCTGCCCTATGAAGACCAGGCAACGGTAATCGAAGGACCCAAAATGGTGTTGACGGACGTACAGCACCTGTGCGCTTTTGCCAGATTCTGCGACCCCAAAGGCTCGGTGTGGAATCTCGTCCAGCAAGCCTACGACCCGGAAACCCGTAAGCTCGTCGAGCATGAGGCTGGCCACTGCCCCTCCGGTCGATTAGTTGTCTGGGATCGAACGACGGGTGAAGCCATCGAACCAATATTCGAGCCGTCCATTGGCTTGATTGAGGACACGGAGAAAAAAGTTCGAGGGCCAATCTGGGCTCGCGGAGGCATTCCCATCATCTCGGCAGATGGCGAAACCTATGAGGTAAGAAACCGTGTAACTCTGTGCCGCTGTGGGAAGTCAGGCAACAAACCCTTTTGCGACGGATCGCATGCTGCCTGACGGTCAACAAGGAGCTGTGCGAGTGCGTTTGAGTCATAGGTGCTGGAGGCAACGGACCCGTAAGGTACGTTCTTGGGGTAATGTCTAATAGATGTCAACTTTTTGGAAGGTGGGTAAATACTTTATGTTCAAAGATGCGGACCGTAAACGAGGTTCCGTAGCGATATTTGCGCTGGGGGTTGCACTGGCGTTGAGTTGCATCCCGAGTGTTAGTATCGCCCAGGTTCAGAACGAAACCCCTCCGCCAAATGAAATAGAAAAGAAGTCGCTGGAATTGTGGGGCGGCAAGAAGGCACAGGGATTTAAGTTGGCCTCCGCCGATGGCAAGATGGTGGACATTTCAAAAGATTTGGGCAAGAAGCCTATAATATTGGTGTTTTATCGAGGCGTTTGGTGACCGTATTGCCACCGCCAACTGGGTCAGTTAGGCAAAGTAGAAGCAGAACTTAAAAAGGCCGGAGCCGTGGTCTACGCTATCTCAAATGAAGAAGGCGCCGACCTTACCAAAATGAAAGAGCGCGAAAAACTGGGTGACGTATTTGTATTTTTGTCTGACAAGGAAACCAAGGCAGCAGACAAATACGCAGGACATGAACCCGGTAAAACGCTGCTGAAATCCGCAACTTTCGTCATTGGCAAAGACGGCAAAATTGCCTATGCGTACGTGGGTGAGGATTACCGTATTCGTGCGTCTGCTCAAGTCGTTTTGGATGCTCTGACAAAGACCATTAAAAAAGACCATCCGTGAGACATTCTATCCTCAAATTGCCTTCTAAAGTCATTAATCGCCTTGGCACTCGCAGCGTGTTGCGAGTGCCATTGATTTTCAATGCAGACACCACCCTCAAATTGAGTCCATTAACATAGGAATGAACTTACGCGGGACATGGAGGTCCGGTTTCGAGAGGTGGATTGCGGGCATATTCGGAATTAAACTGAAGGGATACTTAAGATAGCTGATTACGCGAAGCATAGTACGTTCAAGGGCCATTTTGAGGATAGACTTTTGATATAAATGATCTTTTAGACGCGTATGAGACGTTATAAACTAACAGGAGCCAAATGTGCAGAAACGACAACTTGGAAATAGCGAATTAGAAGTCTCAGCCCTTGGACTCGGATGCATGGGGATGAGCTTCTCCTATGCCCCCCTCCCCGAAAAAGCCGACATGATCACCATGATGCGCAATGCGGTGGAACTCGGCGTCACGTTCTTCGACACGGCGGAAGTCTACGGTCCGTTCATCAATGAAGAGCTGGTCGGCGAGGCGTTGGCGCCCATCCGCGATCAGGTGGTGATCGCAACTAAGTTCGGGTTTGCTCCAGCAGCCGCGGGCGAAGGTCGATGGAGTGAGTTAGAGAGTCGACCGGAGCACATCAAAGAGGTCGCGGAGGCATCGCTCAAGCGACTCCGAACAGACCACATCGATCTTTTCTACCAGCATCGCGTCGACCCGAACGTGCCCATCGAGGACGTGGCGGGCGCTGTGAAAGAACTCATTCAAGAGGGCAAAGTGAAGCACTTCGGCCTGTCAGAGGCAGGCGTGAAGACCATCCGTCGAGCGCATGCAGTTCAGCCCGTCGCGGCGTTACAGAGCGAATACTCCCTCTGGTGGCGTGAACCGGAAGACGAGATCATCCCAACGCTGGCAGAGCTTGGCATCGGGTTTGTGCCATTTAGCCCGCTCGGCAGGGGTTTCCTGACCGGTAAGATCGACGCAAATACAACCTTCGACAGTAGGGATTTCCGTAACGCATCCCCGCGCTTTTCAACGGAAGCCAGAACTGCCAATCAGACGCTGGTAGACCTGCTCGGGCAGTTCGCCGCACGAAAGAACGCTACCCCGGCGCAGATCGCGCTGGCCTGGATTCTTGCTCAAAGTCCCACCTTTGTACCCATTCCTGGCACGACCAAGCTGCATCGACTGGAAGAGAACATTGTGTCGGTGTCGCTGGAGTTTACTCCTGCGGATCTGGCGGAGATTGAAGCTGCCGCATCTCAGGTGAAAGTGCTTGGGGATCGGTATCCTGAGGCGGCTATGAAGATGATTGATCGGTAGGCGAGATGGGAGCGGAATCTGTTGGAAACAATTGCGGGCAATATTGGAATGTGATAAAATGAACCAATAGTGGAGGAATCATTACTATGTCCATTGTCGTCAATCTGTCGCCGTTAGAAGAGGCAAATTTGCGCAACGCTGCGAGTGAAAAGGGTCTCCCCGCGGAGGAACTGGCACGCCAACTCATCACCGGACTGGAAGTCGACGGATCGCGCCCTGTACATCGCGTATCCGATGAACTCCGAGCGATGGGGAGAGAGGCTCTCCGGGAGCATGCCGCTGGATTAACAGAAGACTTCCCTGCATGAGAAGCGTTCGTACTCGTGAATTCAGGAGTAAATTCGAGTCTCTGCCAGAAAATATTCGAGAGAAAGCGCTCCAAAGTTTTCGACTCTGGATGGCCAACACCAGTCATCCCGGCCTCTACTTTAAGCAAATAGATTCAAAAGAAGACATCTGGTCCGCCCGGATTAACGTTGACTTTCGTGCCGTTTGCATGAAAAAGATGCAAGCCTGCGAAACGGTTTACATCTGGTTCTGGATTGGTCCACACGATGAATACGAGCGATTGATTGGCTAATTTGTAAGCTCAATATTGCGAACCTTCACACAATCACTTAACAACAATTTTTACATTCTCAATTGTACCCTTCAGCGGATTCGGCGCAACGTAATCCCCAACCGCAGTTTGCACATCTTCCCCTATACTCAGAGGATCAATAGGTTGCACAGGTATCAACCCCGGTGCAACTTCTCGCGCAACGGTTCTACCATCGATAGCAAGGGTCATCATCCGATCTGAATTAAGATGTGCATAAAGATGAAATCGTGACCCCGGCACGTTGGTTGCGGAAATAGCGAATAGCTTGCCTTCAATTCGAATGGCAAATATGGGCTTGCTACCTTTGAGGTAGAGCGCATAACCATTTTGATTACTGCCCTGAGCCAGGATGACACCCTCGGGCGATAGTGGCGCGACATCGCATTCTACGGTGATATCTTTATTCGCGATTTGTGGTGTCGGCAGCGCTTTTTTTGGAATCACGTTGCATCGTTCTGCCCATTCATTCCACTCTCTGCTTAACTTCTTAACCCGATTTGGATGGAGTGTCGATAGGTCATGGGATTCAGCTGGGTCGCTCGACAAGTCGTAAAGCTCCCAGGGGTCTCCTGCCATGGCAACCAATTTCCACCGACCATCCCGAACCATGCGATTACCCTCGTGCTCGACGCAGAGAATTCGAAGTATTGTCCGCTCATTTCGGATCAATGGTGCAAGGCTCACGCCTTCCATCGGCACGATCTTATGGCCGTTATGCTCTGTCGGGTATGTCGCTCCGCACAGGTCCAACAGGGTCGACATAATGTCGGTGATATACCCCGGCTGCTGACTGATTGCGCCAGGTTTCGTTTTGAGACCGGTACTCCAATGGACAATTAACGGAGTCCGAATTCCACCCTCGTGGGCGTAATGCTTGTATAAACGAAGCGGCGTGCTCGATGCATTCGCCCAACCGCTGCCATAGGAGATGTAGCTATCCGGACCACCGACTTTCTTCAAGTCGTCTCCGGCATGGAGAATATTTAGCGGTGAATCCAGTTTGTCAAAACCACACGGGTCCCACTCTGCGCAGGCTCCATTATCACTTAAAAAGAAGACCACTGTGTTTTCCCACTGGTCCATCTCTTTCAGGTGCTTTACAACGCGGCCAATATTGCGGTCCATAATCTCTGCCGCAGCGGCATATACGGCCATGCGTCGAGCAAGATCGGCCTTCCGATCTGCAGGCAGCGAATCCCAGGCGGGATTATACTTGTCTGCCCATCCGGTTTGCACGTTAATCCGATTCTTCGGGACAACACTTCGAGGTGTCAATTCGAGGTTCTTCGGCACGATCCCAAGCTTCTTCTGCCGAACTAGCCGATCTTTCCGAATCTTGTCCCAGCCTTTAGCGAGATAGAGTTTCTCATACTTCTCAATCGTCGCTTTCGGTGCGTGAAGCGGGAAATGCACTGCGTTGAATGCCAGATAAAGAAACCATGGCTTGCCTGCCTTTTGACCCTGATCTATAAAATCCAGAGAGTAATCCCCGAATACATCGGTGGAATAGAATTCACCCGGTCTATAGGCACGCCGAGGATGATCCGCTGGTATTCGGGTGAAATAGGGTTGCTCTTGCCAATAGGAGTTGAACCCACCCAACATGCCGTAGAATTCGTCGAATCCGCGTATGACGGGTCCGGTGCGCTCGCTCAGGTGCCACTTGCCAACCATGTAACAGTTGTATCCTGCTGGCTTCAGGACTTCGGGTAAAGTCACCGCCTGATCCGAGAGCGACCCCGACATGGCTGGAAAACCCGCTTGGTGGGGGTGTACACCGGTCAATAGCGACGCGCGAGACGGGCAACAACGAGCGGAGTTGTAGAACTGAGTCAGCAGCAACCCACTTTTCGCCATTGCGTCGAGGTTTGGTGTGGATATCTCGCCTCCCATGCAACCGAGGTCCGAGAAGCCGAGATCGTCCGCAAGAATGAGCAGAACGTTAGGTCGGGGGGGAGAGGCATTGGACCTATCCGGCTGTGCCGCTGCAACGTCGCAGTACGATGTGGCAATCAGTCCAACGCAGGCAAATACAATACGTGTGAGTTGTCGAATCAGTGGTCCCATAATCGCCTTTCGAGTCCGATGGAATTTGCACTTCAGGGCTTGCTCTCATCTAACAAGTTTGTAGATTCCCGTTATTGCGACCCGGCATACTCCGACCGATCACCTAATCCCTCGCTGCCCAGGCCCATGTAGCCGCCGTCGACAGCAAGTTCTGTGCCGGTGATGAAGCTGGCGTCGTCACTGCAGAGAAAGAGGATGGCGCGGGCTATCTCTCGGGGTTCGCCGAAGCGCTCCATCATCGAGTATCGGCCCCAGATCGGTTCGTATTTAGCGCGGTCGCCACCGGCGGCTTTGGCGACTTCGGGCGTCCAGGTCCATCCGGGGCTGACCACGTTCACGCGAATTTTGTCCGGCGCGAGGTCAAGCGCCTGGCACTTTGTCATGGTGATAATTGCGCCTTTGCAGGCGTTGTAGGTCCACCGATTCGGCTGCGCTATATGCCCGGAGATGCTCGCGATATTCACAATCGCGCCTCCCCCTGCCGCCTTCATGTGCGGGTAGCAGGCCTGCGCCATGTTCGCGCCGCCCTTCACGTTCACCCCCAGGCTGCGGTCCCAATCGGCGGGCGTCACGTCCAGCCCCTTGCCGATGAAGCTGACGGCGCTGTTGACGAGATAATCGATTTGCCCCCACTCGGCGGCAATATCGTCGATCACTATTCCGCTCGTGGTTCGATCAGAAACGTCGAGTTTGTGGAACATCGTCGTCAGTCCGACGTCCCGCAGTTCCGCAGCGACTCGTTCCCCTGCATCGACATTGATATCCAGAATGGCGACTGCTGATCCCTCACGCGCAAACTCCCGCGCGGTTGCCTCACCAATTCCGGAGGCCCCGCCCGTTACGATTGCAACTTTTCCAGTCCAGTTCATATCGATCACTTCCCGTTAGTGCGAATGTAGACGCAAGATTTTATGAGAATCTGTAGTTCTTCCAATCCCTTCCATAATCAGGTAGATTATGCCTCAATAGTCAACTTTGATTCCGGAGGTGCGATCGTGCAGAGTAGCCGAAAGACATTTCTCATGGGTTTAGCCGGTGCCGCGGTGGCTAGCACAGCGCGTTCTATCCCCCGCTTGAACTTTGCGCCGGATCGCGTGAAATTGGCCGTCGTGGGAGCAGGCGGTCGCGGTGCGGATGACCTGAAGGACCTTGTCGCGACTGACGCTGTCGAAGTTGTGGCCCTGTGCGATTGCGATCCACGTCAGGCGGCGGGTTCCATTAAGAATCATCCCAAAGCTTCCATCTATACGGATTGGCGCAAACTGCTTGAACACTATAAGGAGTTCGACGCAATCCTGGTCGCCACGCCTGACCACAACCACGCGCCCATCTCTATTTCCGCGATGAACCTCGGCAAGCACGTCTATTGTGAGAAGCCGCTAGCGCACTCCGTCTGGGAAGCTCGCAAGATGTCGGAAGTATCAAAGCAGAAGCGAGTGGTCACGCAAATGGGTACACAGGGCCACGCCTATGAGGGTACACGAAGAGCCGTGGAAGTTATGCGAGCAGGAATTCTGGGTGAAGTTAAGGAGCTGCATGTCTGGACCGATCGACCTGCTGGTTGGTGGCCGCAGGGAGTGCGCCGTCCAGAAATCGGTGAGCCGCAGCCGCCGGGGTTAGACTGGGACGTCTGGCTTGGCCCCGCACCGAATGCCGTTTACCACTCTGCGTACCTGCCGTTCAAGTGGCGCGGATTCTGGGATTACGGAACCGGGGCGATTGGCGATATGGGAATTCACAATCTAGATACAGCATACTGGGGTCTGGAACTTGGTCTGCCGACCTCAGTGCACGTTCTGGATTGTTCCGGCAAGACGGGTGACCCTGAAATGCGTGATTCGGCGCCACTCTGGAGTATTTCAGAACTGCATTTCCCAGCCCGAGGCAAACAGCCTGCCATCAAGATGTTCTGGTATGACGGTGGCAAACTACCCCCGAAGGAACTCTTCAAAGGCGAAGAGCTCTACTCAAAAGATGGTGGCTCGCTTATCATTGGGAGCAAAGGAACACTCTTCACCCGAACGTGGCACGGCGGAGAGAATGAATCTGATATGTTCAAACTGATGATGAATGATCCGCACGAAGGCTGGACACCGAAGATCCAAACTCTGCCGCGAACGAAGAGCCATCATCAAGAGTTTGTGGATGCCTGCCGTGGAATGGGTAAGACACAGTCTCATTTTGGATATGCAGCAAGATTGACGGAATCACTTCTTTTAGCGAATGTTGCGATTCGAACGGGCAAAGAGATCATTTGGGATGCACGTGCCATGAAGGCAACGGGAGTACCTGAGGCCGACAGATTTCTACATCCGGAGTTTCGATCCGGTTGGGGAGTATGAGAGAATCAAGCGGCGAGTTAGCAACTAAAAACATGGTGTAATACTGGTTTATCTTGTGGCAAGTGATCAGATATCCGTCTCACGAGTGGAGCGTAAAATCGCAGCGACACGCTCGCCCGCTTCGACATTGATATCCAGAATATTGACTGCATCGCGTTAACGCTCAAATTCCCTCGTCTTGGCCTCCCCGATTCCAGAAGCGCCTCCCTTTACGATTGCACCATTTTCAGTCTAGTTCATGATGTTTCCTCCTTGCGATTACCTTAGGACCAACGGAACAAAACTCAATGTGAATTCATCATCACAGGTTCCAGTGGATCAACCTGTGGGATTGGATAATTCCATGATAAATGTGAATAGACCTAACTTGTAGAATGTATGAACGGGCAACCACAATTATTCGTCTGATTAATCACAAGGCATCCACAAGAATCCGACACACTTCAGTAGTAATGGAATACAATAACCCGTCGACAGATTGTCGCTCATTATCCTTTTCAAAACGTCTATCTGGTAAGAGGACCAACCTGCTATGCACCGACTCCTTGCGTTTTCTTTTTTGGTCGCCATTTTCTTTCTGCCTACGAGTCCAGTATTGGCCATGTGGGATACGCCCGAAGAACAGCTTGCTGCGGCATCCGCTCTCTATGACGCTCACAAATGGGCTCAGGCGGCAGTGAAATTGGAGACTTTTCTCAAGGATAACCCCAAACATATGCGGGTCGGGGCGGCAGCATACGTTCTGGGAAAGTGTCGAACGGAACAGCAACAATATCCCCAGGCGATAGCGGCTTTCGAAAAGTCCCTCGCGACAAAAGACCCTGACGTCACGCTCATGTCGGAGATGGGCCTCGCCGAGGCTGCTATGAATTCGAAGCAATATGAGAAAGCCCTGGCTGCACTGGAAATCGCGGTGAAGGGTGGACTAAAAAGCGATCAAGCTGCACTGGCGTGGTTCTGGTTGGGACAGGCTAATTTTCAACTGGATCGTTTTGCTCGCTCGGAAGAAGCTTACGACCGCGTGCTAAAGAGTTACGCTAAATCAGAGTTTGCAGAGGGTGCAGCGTACGGGTCGGCGCTGGCAACTCTTCGACAGTATCGAAACGACTCGGCTCGCCTGCAGTTCCGCAACTTTTTACAGAAGTATCCCAACAGTCCGGACCGATCCCCTGCCCGCTTGTTTTTGGGGCAGATCGATATGGAAGCGAAACGTTATAGCGAGGCGCGGACAAATTTCGAGGCGGCTTTAGAGACCAGAAATGGAAAGGGTCCAGACGCGGAGATTCGCGCTGCTGCCGAAGACGGCCTGATCGAAGCACTCCTGCAAATGCAGGACTATCGTGCCGCAACTACCCGCCTTGAAAGTGCGTTGGTTCGCCTGCCCGCCACAGATCCTCAACGCTTCCATGCTCAGCTCAGTCTGGGGCATTGCTACTATCGGCAAAAACAATACAATCCCGCCCTGGCTGCATACGCGGAGGCTGCAAAATCACCTGAGGTCGCCGTACGCAGCGAAGGGTTTTACTGGGGCGCTAACTCAGCGATCGCACTCAACCATCCAGCAGATGCAGGCTTACTGTTCACCAAAGCGGCAGCCGCCGATCCAAATTCGCCGAACGCCGCAAAGTCCCAGATGAAAGCCGGGGACGCCTATCTGTCCGCGAAGCAAAGCGACTCTGCGTCCAGCGCTTATCGGGCTGTGGTGGATCACTATCCAAATTCGCCTGAAGCGCCAGAAGCACGAAAAGCGCTCTCCCAGTTGACGGATTCCGTCACAGACCCTGCGCAACTTTTGGCTCTCAGCAAATCGGCACCGAAAGTAGAAAGCTCGCGTGCGACGCTTCGCGCTGTGCGACTATTTATGGAGCAGAAACGATATCCCGAGGCAAAGGCCACATTAACCGATTTCCTTAAACCAATTCCTGGCAAAACGGCGGTCGCAATGGACAGTTCCACTGCCGAAGCCCATTACCTGATGGGACTGGTATATGATCACGATCGCCAACCTGCGCAGGCTGTGAAGGCTCTGGCGGATGCGACAGGCGCACAGCCCAACGCGCTCTGGGCGCCAGACGCACTTGGCCGACTCGCATGGCTCTATCTCGAACTGAAGCGAGCTCCAGATGCAGAGCGCGTAGCGGCTGCTGCGCTTACGACGAAGCTCCCTCCGAAAGCGGAGGAGCAGGCGCGACTCGCTCAGGTACAAGCTCAGCTCGATCAATCAAAATGGTCCGTCGCGCTGGAAGGCTGTCAGCGATTGCTGGCGAATCAACCGCAACCGGATACAATCGCGACAGTCCTCTATACTCAGGCCTGGATTTTTGGAAAACAGAACAAGCCGGACGACGCGCTGCCACTCTGGGAGAAACTCCTTTCGGACTATCCTAAGAGTTCATTCGTACCTGAAGCCCTGCTACACGTCGGCGATTCTCGATTGAAGGCGGAAAAGTATGCCGATGCAGAAGGATTCTACTCGCGACTGCTTTCAGGATTTCCCGCCAGCCCGTTAGCCCTGGAAGCCCATTTCAAACGTGGAAGCAGCCTCTATAATGATGCTAAACCTGCGGAAGCCGCCACCGAGTTCGACCTGGTCGCAGACGCAAAAGATGCTGGCGAATATGTGCCCGAAGCTCTGTACTGGGCTGGAGTGGCCCTTGAAAAAGCAAGCAAGAAAGAGTTGGCGATTCAGAGGCTTTCCAAACTAATCGCAACCTATCCCAAACACGCCCGAATAGCCAATGCCAAAATCCGACTTGCCGGACTTCGTGCGGTCAAAGAGTGAATTATCCACTCGATTTTTTCCGACAAACAGATTAATGAGGAGCAAAGATGTTAGAACTGTTTCATAAAGCGGGATGGGTGGCATGGCCACTTGGGCTCTTTTCTGTCATCGCAATGGGAATTGTCCTCGAACGCATTTTCACTCTCTCCCGAATTACACGACGTGAAGAAGCTGCATTTACGGCGTTGAAGACGTCTCTTGGAGCAGGTGGCGATCTACCGGTTGACCCTGAACTATCCGACGCGCCTGTCATGGAAATAATGAAGACTGTCCTCACCGTTCGCAACGCAAATTGGGAAACCATTGTACAGACTACAGACATCGCAGTCGCCATGCAGCGCCTCCGGCTGCGAAGATATTTAAGTCTGCTCGCGACTATAGGAAGTACGGCGCCATTCATTGGACTCTTTGGGACGGTTCTGGGAGTGATGCAGTCGTTTCAGGCAATGAAGCAGAGCGGTCTATCGGGAGAAGCGATGTCCGGAGGCATTTCGGAAGCTCTGAGCGCTACAGCATTGGGACTTCTTGTCGCTATTCCCAGCGTGATGGCCTATAATTTCTTTCTGAACCGAATACAAGCGATGCTCTTGCCTATTCAATCTCATGTTGCACAGTTGACACCGCTTTTGCAATCAGGCAAACCAGTCGGCGTATTGGCAGACAATGGCAAGACGCGTGTAAAAGTAGAGGCCTGACGAAATGGCAATGGGTCACAATTCGCACGTCTCCGAGGATGAACCGATGGCGGAAATGAATCTGATTCCGCTTATCGATATTGCCCTGACTCTCCTCATTATCTTAATGGTTACAACTGCCTTTGTGCGACAGCCAGGCGTTTCGCTGAAACTGCCGGAGACAAAAACGCGGGAGGGCTCGCCGGAAACTCCCAAAGACCTCACGATCATTGTAAGCGAAGATGGGGGTCTGTACTGTGATGGGCAATCCCAGACGGATCTACAGGTTCAATCGAGACTTCGCGAATTGGCAAAGAAGGACCTCAGTTCTCGTGTACTCCTGAAAGCGGATCGCAACTCACGGCAGGGACGCGTAATGGACGTTATGGATATGGCAAGACAGGCGGGATTGACCAAACTGGTTTTTCCAACGGATCCCAAACTCACGGGCCAACCGACAGGCGCACCATAATCCTGCTGGCAAGAATATGAGATCAAGATGATGCAAAGATATAGAATATCTGAATTTGCTGGAGGCATGCCATGAGATTAGAACGCTGGTACTGGCTGGCCGGCTTCTGCATGCTCTCCTTATGCATTCATCTCGCCATCGGCTTCAGCAGTCGAACCTTCGCGTTGCCAACGCCTCCCAATTCTATCCATGAGATTGAAATTGCATTGCAGCCTGAAGCCCCACCGAAACCAGAACCCAGGCCAATTCCTAAAGCCGTAAAACCGCCTGTAATTGCAAAGAAGCCAATCATACACGCGCCTGTAAAGGTGAAGTCTAACAGGGTAGCTGCCACCAAGAATCTTGCCCCTGCGCCCGTTCAACCGACGATAAAGCCAGACCCAAAACCTGTGGCGCCTACAAAAATAGCGACCCCGATCCCGAACCCCTCCGCGGGTCTTGAAAAGCTGAAAGATGAAAGGCCAGCGCTATTTGGCGCTCCTGAGAAGACGCGCACGAACGGCAGCCCATCCCGAATAAAAATTGCTCGCGCCGAACCGGAAGGCGGAGCGGCAGCTGTCCCGGCTCCATCAAGCGGGCCAGGGAATCCCACGTCAGCGCCGGAAGCACCGAAAGACGATATTCAATATGCCGGTGGCGGCGCAGGTGGACGAAAACTCCCCCGAGCTCTCGCATCCCTTGGCGGTGGCGGCGGTCGATCCATGCTCTCCGTAGAAAATCCGCTCGCGAAATCATATGAACCGCAGGATAAGCCGGGTCTGGGACCGGGCAGCGGCGGCGGAGCGGGAATTGGCGCTGGCGGCGGAGTCGGGGCCAGTCGCGGCAAAGGTATCGGAACTAACGCGGCTGGCAAGATTCCGCTGGCATCTCTTCGACAAAAGGATGGCCCTGGCATTGGCGATGGCGCGGGGAGCGGAATTGGCTCCAAGCCATCGGGAAATGATCGCGGGGTCGGCGCAGAAACGCAGT
>JBDUAM010000093.1:0-4307 GCA_040004655.1 Chthonomonadales bacterium
CTTTGATTGTCCGTTGCCTGGCGGGTGGTCGACGCTGTTCTTTGCGCGTTGAAGTCTTCGCCATTCTCTGTCACGCTTTTCGTTGGGACTGAATGAGATGAGGCCGTTATTCAGAAGGGTCTTTGCGAGCTTGGCTCTTCGGAACTGTTCGGGATTACTGAAGCTTATCGTGCCGCAGTCAAATCCCTGGCCAGAAAGGTATTGCGATACCTGTACCGCCTGGTGCGGGTCAAATCGGCTCTGAGTGATTCCCAATTGTCTGTGTAGATCCTCGCACAAGGTTTGCACAGACGGTAGGTGGACAGTGCGATTAATTTCGTTGAACCGCTTGCGCCGCTGGGGTTTGATCTCAATGAGCAGGTCTTCATGGAATTTGGGTATTCGGAATATCGAACCTGCCTGTGTGATGAATCCCGGCTTGTTACCGTCCTGGCGAGCCCATCCGATAAGACATAAGCCATGGCCACGGTTCCATTCACGTAGGGTTGTTCCACAGGCATTACATGTGTCATCGCCGGTACCATTCTCATTCGAGCCGCAATTTGCGTAGACGTGTCCGGCCGTGAGGTTGTCGTCGGCTGCACATTCTGGGCAAAGAAGGTCGTATGCATCTCCGAATCTCTCAATGTGGCCAACGCAAATCGCATAGCTGTCGCCGGAGTGCGCGCCGTCACCTCCCATGAAGTAAATGTGGCCCGGCTGCTTCTTGATGTCGCTGATGTTCATTGCGACATACTCGATTCCATTGACGTCGATATGAATGCTCTCCGTAAGAACAGCGCAGGGCTCCCAGTCGCGATTGAGCGCTTCCGCGATCTTTTCAGGAAAGTCAAAGAACTGCTGATTTGTCGCCATAGGTTTGCAGAGGTATTTGGCGGACGCTCCCTGCGGGTCGTTCTCGAACTCTTCCTGGATCTTCGGGTCGTTGATATCAAAGTCCGGTCGTACTTCATGGGTCGGGTGATTACATGTATAGAATAGGTCTGGAGACTTAAGACATCGCTTTTCGTGGCGGAGGACAAAGCCGTCTTCGTAGCGAGGGTAGGAGATGGTGAACACCATGGCGAACTGGTGAAATCGCGTGTTTCCAGAGCTGCTGAAAATCTCGTGGATAATATCGGCGTTTGACTTGTCCTGGGTGTCCATGAACTCATCGGCTTCGTCCATGATGCCGATCCACAGGTTAAACCCGTCAAGCCCTTTCGAACTTGAAGTCTTGGAGTAAAGATGGGTATTGATAGACGGGAAGTAAATGTGCTTTGTACCCGTGGTGATCTGCGAGATAGGGGGCACCGTTGGGATGTGTGCAAAGAGGTCGTGCTGCAGGTGTCGTTTAACATAATCAAAGAAGACCTGTTGTGCGAGGTCGGCATTCGGTGCCACATTCACCACGTCGAGTCTGGTATCCGGTGCCAGATTGAACCCGCCTGCTTCTGAGAAATAAACTGGCGGGGGTACCGAAAGATGATGGAGCACCCAGATAGCCCACACAAGGAATATGCTGATCATAAAATCCTTGCCGCTGTTGTGGTGAAGTACTCCGTTGGCGTCAAAGTAGCACCCTGTGCCCGGTACCGTTAAATCGTAATAAATCTCCGAATGGCTTGCACTAATAGACCTAATTGTATTATATAGTGCTGAAGGAGAATCGGGAGTTTGGTCATTGGGCAGATGCGGTAGAGTTAGCAACTGGTGATCGCCCGCAACTAAATCCCTGACTTCTTTCCAGCCTTCTCGGGTCAAACATTTATGATGAGCCGTGCAGCGGAACGTGCGGCCGTCATTTAATGTGACCGTGTAGAGCAACTCTCTTCCCTTCACGAATGGAGCAGTGGCTTCGGCAAGCACTATCTTTTCACCATCATAAGATTTTAATAACAGTGGGCGCGCCATTCGCTGCCATTCTGCAATACTGCGAGTTTCACCGCTTCGCTCATCCTTCAGGGGTGTCTCGGCAGCCAAGCACCCTTTACCGAAGATAATCAGCCAATCGCGAATGGTGCGCTTCGGATCGAGCAAGCCGGCTGAACGCAGGATGCCGCTTTCTGCGAACGGCTTGACTTGAAGGGGGAACATGTCCCGCCCCGTCAACATCTTCGCAAACTGATCCAGCGGCATTGGCTCTATTCCGTTCTTCCATGGGATGGAGGTGCTGCACTTTTTCGACCTAACCTTCTTCAGAATCTTCTCAAGCATTTCAGGGCTGAGGATATCTGCGTTCTCGCGCATTAGGTCAGAAATACGTTGGCGCTCAATCTGGTGCGATTGCAGAGTCAACTTCTGGTTCCTCTGTTGTCGACGCCTCACTGGCCTCTTTAATAATTGCGAGTTCCGCGGCAAGCGAGTCTGCAAATGCTCCCAGGGCAAACCCGTGTTCTACGCTTACCGGTACCGGGTGCTCTGCATCGCCAACCACTTTGATCTTGGTGCCCTTGTCGGTACCGAGCAACTTCTGCATCTGGTTCAACGCCTCGGTGGCCACGGTAAGGTATTTGGGATCTCCGACAACCCTTGTTTTCGTGACCGTCTTGACGGTATCTCCGTCCTTATGCCCGATTGTCTTTTCGATACTAATCTCGTTTTCGCGACTCTTGAGGTAGTCCTCCATGGCAAGGCGTTTAATGTCCTCATAAGAAGAAAGCATTCCGCTGATCTTCTTAAGTTCGTTTGCCTGGACCAGCGGCACAATGCGGTTGCGATGCTCTTTCAGCATTCGGGAGATCGTCGACTTGTCGATCTCGTGCCCTGTCTGCTTTTTGAGTTCATCGCCGATTTCGAGGAGGTTCATTCCCTTCAGGCGCAAATCCCACGCCTTCTGGACTATCTCCGCACGTTCATCGGGGTTAAATCGTCTGTTATTCGCCATATCCTATATCAGCATCTACATCGCAAAATAGGAAGGGTAATAGCCTATCATTGTTAAAAATCTATGGTAAACTCGCGGCATGGGCGCAAAACTCTCTCTCCGTGAAGCTGCTGAATACCTTGGCGTTTCGTATAATCAGACGATCCGTCACGTGCGGAATGGCAACCTGAAGGCTGTGAAGGCAAACGGGGTGTGGGTGCTGGAAGCAGAAGATGTCAGGGACTTCGTTGCGCCACCGGAAGGTCGACCTCGCATGACAATACCAGTAGTGGTGGTGCATGTTGTGAAATTGGACGGCGACAAATGGACTCTTTGTAACCGGTCAACGGATAAAATCAATGAGACTGTGACGGTAGAATACGCTGGTCATCCGCTGGGAGAACAGGAGCGGCTATGTAAGAAGTGCTTGATAAAGATTTGAAGACTTCCTTGTCTAGCCCTCCAGGTCTTCAGGCGAAATCGAAAGCGGGTCCGCGGCTATTCTAGTTAACTGTCCGGCAGGTAAATTCGAGCAGCTCAGGCTGTATATTTCTTTGGATACATGCTCAATTTGACCGGCCAGATCAATGTCCCACAGTCCTTGTTGTCCACGCACTTTTACCGGTTTAATGGGAACAATATTGATGAGTTTCCATCCGTACCGTTTGTCGGAGTAATCGCCAAGGTGGTGCTCCCTATCTGATATTTCGGATCGGAGCTTCTCAGATCGAACGCAATCAACCAGTTCTGCTACAGCTACAACATGGCCAAGGGTCTCGGCGTTCAACTTGATAATCTTTCCAGCGACGGATTCATCTATTCCCAGGAGCGATGCAAATTCCTCGACCCCGGCAGGGGACGGCAAGAACTCTTTACTCAGGCCCGCATGAATGGCGATCTTGCCACGGTAATTTGCCCACCATGCCCTGGTTTCGTATTGCTTGTAACTGAGCGCTATGAGCATTGCCCAGGGATTGTATATCGTGATTGCTTTCATATTTTCCTCACCACAGATCTTCGCTGAATAGCTCGCCAGCGTGAAGATGCCCAGTGTATTGACCGTTCAACTTCGCCAATTGTCCTGCCGCTTTTCTATCGAGGAATGCGCCACGATCCGTCAGGAAACCCTGAGAGCCATCCGCTATTTGCTTGCCTGATGAGACGAACACGCACTGAATGATCTGATGATGTCGGTACGGGCGAGAAATGGCATAAACAACACCATCATGCATAATTGCCGCGCGGTCGATCAGGCAGAGAGATTGGTCTTCATGCACCCATCCCGGCGCATAAATCGAAATTGCCAACGCACAGTCCTTTTCATAGCTCATTCCCCAACCCCCATAAATGCCGGCGTGTAGTTAGGTCTATATCCGCCTCCATTTTCGACAAATCGCATGCGAGCGCACATCCAGAATTCAAACGTCGTGTAGTCAAAACCACACCCAATCGCATGACTGAC
>JBDUAM010000560.1:0-14622 GCA_040004655.1 Chthonomonadales bacterium
GTTACTCCTTGCATAGCAGAAGGATTGCTCCAGGTGCCAATTTACCAATTATGGTTGCGCGTGGTCTCCTTGGTTGGATATTCGGACGCTTGACGTGCGTCTCTTCATGTCTTATAATCAAACAACTTGTTGGTTGAGTTACAACTGTTTAGCATCTCGGAGATTAATTTATGATTATCCCCACCGACAGCGTCGTCGAATCTGATTTCCAGAATCTCGAGTCGGCTCATTCTCTCTTTAATAGACGACGCTCAGACCCAATGGTTCAATTTGGCAATATCGGTGAACTCTTGGGCCACTGGGTTGGTATTCAACCTGACAAAAACTGGCTAACATTCCTTGATGAAACGGGAGTTGCTCAACAGCTCACATATACCGAGTTTGCGCTTCAAGTACGCAAAACGGCTACCATGCTTGTTGATAATTGCAATGTGTACCCCGGTGAGCGCATCGCAATCCTGATGACCAATGATCCGGCGGTTGTTGTTACTTATTTCGCGGCATGGTTGATCGGCGCGGTCATTGTGCCAGTGAATATCGGTGAGGATGACGATCGTTTAGAATTCATTTTGCGAAATTCCGAAGCTGTAGCAGCCATAGGACTCGCAGATCAACTAACTCGGTGCCAGGCCGTTTACCGTGAAGGCGGTAACCTGAGACATTTAATTTCAACAGACATTCAAGTGGACGGCCTGGATTTCTTTCAGGATGCGGTAGAGGAGAGCCAGCCAATTCAAGATTTGCCGCATGTCACAACCGATACGGAATGCCTCATCGTGTACACATCCGGGACAACTGGCGCCCCCAAAGGTGTTAGCCTTAGCCAGTACAACCTCATGGTCGATGCGAAGAGCATTGCCGATTGGCATCGGTTCACGCAAGGCGATCGTGCAATGTGCATCCTGCCTCTTCATCACGTCAACGGAACAATAGTTACATTGATGACCCCGATCTATTCAGGGGGAAGTCTCGTCTTAAACAAACGATTTCATGCTCAATCATTCTGGAATAATCTGGCCTCACAAAAATGTACATGGGTCTCTTTGGTGCCAACCATTCTGGCGTTCCTCTGCGAAACTATGCCAGATGTGCTTCCAATCGACCGAAACGTATTTCGACACTTTATCTGTGGCGCTGGCCCTATGACCGTTGATCTAGCGCGTCGATTTGACGATGCGTTCCACCTTAGAGTGGTGCATGGGTATGGGCTTTCCGAGACAACGTGCTATTCCTGTTTCCTGCCCATCGATCTCACACATGACCTGTATCGACACTGGATGTTAGAATGTGGTTTCCCAAGCATTGGATGCCCTATCGAAGCTAACGAGATGGCAATTCAAGACGCAGAGGGGGTTGCTCTTCCTGAAGACGTTAGAGGGGAGATTGTCATTCGGGGCCACAATGTTATGAACTATTATTTCAAACGTCCAGAAGTGAATACGGACACCTTCAAGCACGGATGGTTCCGTTCTGGCGACGAAGGCTTTTTTAGGCGGGGCGACGATGGTCTGGATTACTATTTCATCACCGGCCGCCTGAAAGAGTTGATCATCAGAGGCGGAGTAAATTATTCGCCATTTGACATCGATGAAGTTTTGAACACAATTGACGGCATCAAAGCTGGCATGGCAGTTGGGTTTGAAAACAACTTTTATGGTGAAGAAGTTGGTGCGTATGTTCAACTTGAGACCGGCAGTAGGCTTGACGCCGACGAGGTTATTCGCCAATGTCGAGAGCAGTTACCGTACATCAAGTGCCCAAAAGTTGTCGTCTTTGGCGTTACTTTTCCCGTTACATCCACCGGAAAATACCAGCGAAACAAGCTCAAACCGCTATTTGAAGAATGGAAAGACATTCAATTCCGAGAGGCAAGAAATGGTTAAGGGTGGTCCTCTGTCACCGACGTAAAGATTGAACCTTGACGGCATATTGTGCTAAAATTGGCACTATAGGTTGGAGACCGCCTGGAAAAAATCCATTGCATCCGACTGCACCTCTGATCCGTATACACAGTTACAGCGTATTACTCTCGCGAACTTAAGGCTTGGAGATATATTTGCGACCTTTCTGGTACAGATTGGCAGTTGCCGGAGCCATTCTCTCGTTATCACTATTTTTGCTCGCGATCAACATTGTCTTCGAGATCACGGGCAGTGTGCCCGATTACCCCGATCTTGGTTTTCTGGCTGGTGGAATCCCCACATATCTCTTCCTCTATCCATTCGTCTGTTTTGGTTCCATGCTGTATGTTCGTCGGAGATTGCAGAATCGCCTGGAACTCGGCATGCGCCGCGGAGGGCTCATCGGCATTCTTGGTAGCGCTCTGTACTGTGGGATTGGCCTCGTCAATTCCCTTAGCGGAGCAACTCCACCTCAGCATCTCGTGTCTGCTTTGGCATCAGTTTTAGTGTTGATTTTCGTCAGTGGAATAGGCGGTGCACTCGGCGCGGCGTGGGATCAACGTCGCCAACTTGTCATTTTCTCACCAGATTAGTCGTGCAAAGATTTGTGGCAACAGGGAGATCTAGATTTGTCAGGTCAAAAGGTAAAGATCGGAATCATTGGTTCGGGCGGAATTGCTCAAAGTGCACACATTCCTGGATATCAGAGTGTACTGGACGAGTGTGAAGTAGTTGCTCTCGCAGATATTGATATGGATAAAGGCAGACAGGCCGCCGAGAAATTTGGCGTCAAACACGTCTTTCACGATTACAATGAACTCCTGGCGATGGACGAGATCGACGCTGTTTCCGTCTGTACTCCGAATTACCTTCACCTCGACCCAACTCTGAAAGCGCTGGCCGCGGGCAAACACGTCCTCTGCGAAAAGCCAATCGGTATGAACGCGGTTGAAGCCCAGCAGATGGTTGATGCAGCGAAGAACGCCGGCAAGATTTTACAGATTGGCTACAATAGCCGATTTGCGCCGAGTGCACAATTACTTCATGACTACGTGGAAGCTGGGGAACTAGGAGATATCTACTATGCCCGAGCCCAGGCTTTACGTCGCCGAGGAATCCCTGGTTGGGGAGTATTCATCGATAAGAGCAAGCAGGGTGGCGGTCCACTTATTGATATTGGCGTACACATTCTTGATTTGACACTATGGATGATGGGACACCCCAAACCAGTCAGCGCCAGCGGCGTGACTTATGCAAAATTTGGCCACCGATCAGATGTAATCGGATTTATGGGACAGTGGGATTACGCCAATTTCACCGTGGAAGACTTTGCGGCGGCGCTCATTCGATTTGAAAACGGTGCGACAATTGTGCTGGAATCGAGCTTTGTTGCCAATCTGCCCGAAGATGTCTTCACCAGTACTCTCTGTGGAACTCAGGGTGGCGCCGTAACACATCCCATGACAATCGTTACAGAGAAACACAAATCTCTGCAGACCTTCAAGCCCGAGATTCCTAAGAATGACGTAAACACGCACCACGCAGAAATGCGCGATTTTGTAAAATGCGTGCGTAATGGTAAAGAGCCCCTTGTCACGGGTGAGCATGGCCTTATGGTCGCTAAGATCATGGACGCGATCTACCTCTCATCCCAGCAGGGCAGGGAAGTTCCAATCGGTTAGCAGCCGCATATCTCTTACAGCCGATGAACACCTGATCCGCCTTGCGCGGCATCCACGGAGACAGGGTTGCCAAAAAACAAATTAGCTGGCCTGGTAGATTCTGGGCCACTGCCTTCGTTGCCTGCGGGACCGTCAGCACGGTCAATCCTCATTGCTATCGCTTTTGTGGCAGGCTTTGCTGAGCTTGCATACGCGGTCATGAACCTTTCCGCGATGCCAGTATATCTTCATCTCTCTATGGGTTACGAAACCCCGGCCATTGCCGGCATCGGAACTGCGTTCCTCTTTTTCGAAGGGGTGATGAAGGGCCCATTTGGAATCCTCGGAGATCGAATTGGCCGAAAGTGGCTTATTGTCGCTGGTCCCGCTGTGAGTATTGTGACAGCGATCCTCACTCTGTTTGTACATGCAAATCAGTGGTATTTCTTTGTCTTTCTTCGAATTTTGGATGGACTAGGCGCAGCGGCGCTCTGGCCGTCAGCGCTGGTCATGATCGCAGATGTTGTTTCAGAAGAGAAGCGAAGTCAGGCCATGAGCATGTTCAATGTCACTTACTTAATCGGAATTGCTATTGGACCATTTATTGGTGGCGTCACCAATGATGTAACTCACATGGTTTTACCTAATGTAGATCAAAGACAAGCTTCTTTTTATCTCATTAGCATATTGTTTGCTATTACAGCATTCGTAGCATATTGGCGATTACCTGATATCCGGCCGCACCACGAGCATCTCCCAGAGATTGAAGCGGGTTTCAGTTTCCCTGCCTTAATTCACAGCCTGAAGCAAATTCCTTCGACGCTCATAATGTCGTTTGTTACTTTCTTCGGCGTCGGACTCATCATGTTGATCATTAAGCTATTTGCTATGGCTGAATTCAAGATCAACGAGACTACGTTTGGTGCACTGTTGTTGGTACCGTGTTTAATCATAGCTGTATTCTCTGTGTCCCTCGGAACCCTGGGTGACAGAATTGGTCGTGTCAAAGCTATTAGGGTTGGTCTCGGCGTGTGTGCAACCTCCATGTGGGCGATAATTTTTGCTCCGGGTCAATTGTCCCTTGTCATCGGTGGCTCGTGCATAGGAGTTGGATTTGTTATCGCATTTCCAGCTTGGATGGCGCATGTTAGCTCCACCTGCGCCCCGAGCCAACGCGGAGGCGTAATGGGGGCTGTAGGCACCGCACAGGGCATTGGCGCTATGTCAGGGGCATTCCTTGGCGGACTGCTATACCAGCGCGCAAACTGGCATCTTCCGTTTATCCACTCTGAACACCCAAGCCACTACATGCCATTCATAGGTTGCGCGATCATGTTGATCATCTCATGGGTCATTTCAATGACCAGCATCCATGAACCACAATCTGCATGATGACCCCCTGGATATTATTAATCGTTAGCCTCGGGATCATTCTTGTGGGATGCGACCTCTTCACCAATGGAATTGAGTGGGCGGGTAAGAAACTAAACATCGCAGAAGGTGCTGTCGGCAGCGTTCTTGCGGCGGTGGGAACGTGCCTTCCGGAAACCCTGATTGCCATTATTGCCATTATGATGGGAAAGCATGACCTCGGAGACGAAAGTATTGGCATTGGCGCCATCCTCGGCGCGCCATTAATGCTCTCCACTCTGGCGTTTTTCATTACGGGCCTCGCAGTGTTCTGGTATTCGAGTCGAGGCAAACGATCCCGAAAAATTCACGTTGATCACCGGGTGCTCGCGCGAGACTTGAGGTTCTTTTTCCTAGTTTTTGGTATTTCAGCTGGTGCAGCCTATATTTCTAGTAATGCCATTAAGGCCGCCATCGCGTTCGGTTTACTTGCGCTTTACGGAATTTACGTGGTCCAGACATTTCGCGATAAACGCCACCCGGACGCCAACGAAGACATTTCGCCACTTCACTTTCGCAAATCAAGCGACTCACCTCAGGTATTTATGATTCTAGGTCAGAGCGCGATTGGAGTGCTCGTTCTAACATTCGGCTCAAAATTATTTGTCGATCAGCTTGCCGAGATTTCGATCTCTGCCCGCCTCCCCGCCCTTGCATTAAGCCTGGTGATAACTCCAATTGCCACCGAGCTACCGGAAAAGTTTAACTCTGTTCTCTGGATTCGGCAGAAGAAGGACACACTTGCGCTGGGCAACATCAGTGGCGCGATGGTATTTCAGAGCAGCGTGCCGCCAGCCATTGGACTGCTATTCACGAAATGGGTCCTTCAAGAGCAGGCGATGGCCGCGATTCTTGTTGCGCTGGCTTCTTCGGCAACAATCTGGCTCGACTTGATCATTCGAAAACGAGTCACCACATTTTCCCTGACGATGGGAGGTATATATTATCTGGGATATCTCGCATGGTTAATTACGATGATGGCGGGGCATAAGGGGTAACAGCAAGGTGACTGTTCGAGTAAAATTACAGATCAACGGTAAAGAGATCGATCAGACGTTCAGTGGCGAATCGCCGGATGCCGTTGTGGACCAGATGAGAAAGACCGCTGCTGAGCAATCGCCGTGGTTGGTGCGAACAGCAATTAATCGAATGACACCCGTACATTTCGCTCAGGAAGCTGTGAAGCGATTTAACGCCGGTACAGGCGGTAAGCATCCTATCCCTGATACGTGTGATGCCTTTCTCGCTACAGGTAAATCCATGGGAATTGTTCAGGTAATTTCAAATTGATTGGTAAGTCGTGCTGGCTCTCAAACATCGTCAATAGTTCCATTTTTGCCGCTGTCGGTTTATTGTTAATCTCTTCCTGTCGACTTGCATTGGCCGATGTAACTTATACCACCGATCTCAATCCGGGCTCTCCAGCAGAAACTGCTGCCGTATTAACAACCATTGGAACCAAAGTCGACGGCACGGTCCGCAAGTTTGATGCAGGTGGTGCCTGCACCTATAAGATAGTCGTGCCCTCAGGCTGCCGGGTCATTTTCAAAATCACAACATCTGGGTCTCCAAAATTTGCTGTTAAACAGCTCAAGGGTCCTGACTTACCGTTGAGAATTGATCGGGCGGGTACAAATTGGACTATCTATGCCACGGCACCGCTTTTGCTTCCGCCTGGAACGCCTCTGCAATTCAAGATCGAGAGCGGTCCGTCTGAGATGATCGTTGAGAATTTCTCCGTTCAACGCGTACTCCCAGATAAATTGGCGCCAGGTATCACTGACACCGTTGTGAAATCAATGGGATTGGATGCAAATTCTCGACCGCAGGTGTATCCCATACCTGCAAAGCCCCACATTAGCTTTCAAACCGGTGGATCTTACGATCCCTCGATTGCCGTCCCAGCAGATGCTGTGTTCCTCTATTCGTCAAATGCAGACGACATTCGAAGCTGGATCGACAGAGGATATGTGGTCTACCGCATGGGTGGGTTTCGCGAGAGCAAAGATGTTGCCCTTAAGACACGTGATGACATTCAGGCTGATCGCGCCGGCAATAATTTGCAGGTAGCCGATGGCTCAACATTCATGGTGCCTACGGTCGACCGGAACGCAAAGTCGATTGAAATATACAAGTCAGCGTTGCAGGCTGGAGCTAAGGGAGTCGTTCCAGAAGAGCCGGAGGTATTCGCTCGAGCCGGATATTCCGCTACTTTCAAAAAAGAGTGGCAACAAAAATATGGAACTGCGTGGCTCGATCCAAGTGCTACAAACGCCGCTCGTAACATGTCTGAGAACCTGAAAACGGACCTCACTCTTCGGCAGATTGATACGATCCTCAAGGCAACTCAGGATTCGGCTCCCGATGCGGTGAGAGCGATTGCGTTGCATAGTCCGCTGAATTACGCTCTGTGGGGAATTGTGGCTCCTCACTTTGGAATTGCTTCCTTACCTTCTGTTCAGGAAATTATTGGACAGGTATGGACGGGGACAGCAAAGTCAGATGTGAGGTTGAGTGGCGTCAGGTCAGAGCGGCTGTTTGAGCTGGCATTTCTCGAATATTCATCGCTGGCCAACCTGGTTCGAGGCATGGACAAGCGCCTATGGTTTCTTCTCGATCCTGTTGAGGATCAACCGGGAAGGCGCATGGAAGAATACACAAAGGGATACGTACAAACCCTTCTCGCGTCCCTTATGTTTGCCCCGGTTGATGCTTACGAGGTGTTGCCCTGGCCGAGGCGAATTTACGGCAAAGTCCCACAGTCCTACACGACCATCATCAATACAATCAATGGGCAATTGGGCGAATTGTGGAAAGAGAGCAGAAGTTCGCTTGATGCTGGAACGGCCGGTATAGGTGTATTTTACGCGGACAGCATGGCGTTACAGCGTGAGGAGCCAAATGCCGCTGATCTCGATGGGATTTTTGCGCTCGCCCTTCCGTTCATCTCGCATGGTGTGCCAGTGCAGATGCTCTCACTCGACCGGGTACCAGACCCGGGTTACTTAGACCGCTTTAAAGTTCTGATGGTCTCATATGACTACTTGAAGCCGAGTCGTGCAGCAATTCACTCGGTGTTGGCAAACTGGGTTGGGCATGGGGGTGTTCTCATGTTGTTCGGTGGGGATGATATTTACAACTCGTTGCCGGACACCTGGTGGAAGCGCGCAGGATACGACACTCCTACTCAAGAATTGATGATGCAGCTTGGCCTCAGGTCTGGCATATCCACAATTCCAATCAAAGATGTTGCACCGAATTGGACGCAGGTTCTCATTGCCGATTCAGATGAAAAACAACTCGCGAATCGCAAGCGATATCGGTTGGACCTCTCCAAGTTTCTGAAGGATGGATCAGTCGCCGTCAGGTTCAGCGATATTTCACCAAAGGATGGCTGGGGTGCGTCGCTTTTCTTTGCCGAACTTCGACTAAATGGTACGTTGGCCGCTGCGTTTCGTGCCGGGTCGGAAATTGAGACGAGGTTCCTCGCGGAAGAGCATGGGTCGGGATACAATGGGGAAGCCCGGTTCGCCGATAAGAACGGTTACTGGGTCTACAGGTTTGACAATCTTCCACCTGGTTCTCGTCCCGAATTGACGGTTGATCTTGGCAATGGATTTAAGGTCGAAGCAACTGGTGGTGGTCCGCGAGGACAGCTCTTACGAACGAATGACAACACCTTTGACCGAACCGTTCGCGCGGTTAGGTTGCCTACCACTGTTCCAATTTCTTCCATCAAGATGCCGGCCGAAGCAAAGGACATATATGCTCTGGCAAATGGAACTGCTCCAGTAATCGGTGAGGCGAAAGTTGGTTCCGGAAGTCTGATTTATGCGGCCTTGCCTCCATCCATATTCTCTCTAACCGCCCAAAATTCACGCTGGTTGAGGGAGTTAGTGAGACATGCTGTTGAGCGAACGGGCACGAAGTACGTCGAGAAGTCGGCTATGGTAGCGAAACGCGGAGGCATGCTAGGCGTTAAGACTCTGGGTCAGGAGCTTAATTTGGAGGGCAAATATGTCAATCTGCTGAGTCCAACCCTGGCCGTTGAGGAAGACCCAACAGTTCCGGCGAAGAGTTATGCGCTCTATCGATCTATTCCAGAATCTCTGACAACGCCGAAGATATTAGTGGTCTCCGGTAAGATCGTCGCGGATTCTGAGCGAGCGACTGCGACAGCTTTTCTTGTAAAGGCACCGGAGGGGACTGAAGGCGTCGCGAGATTGTCTAAAGCAAACAAAACCGTGGTAGGGGTGAAAGCGACCACAATATTCGGCGAGCCAATAGCGGTGAATACGTATGTCGACAAAGAGACACTGCTAATTCGATATGAGAACCGAGCGGACGGCGTTGTTATTCGAGTGGGTTGGAAATAGAATTCATTTAGCATGACTACAGAACGTCAACTAACTATAGGTCCTGTCGACCACGATCTCGATAACAATATTAACTTTTCGCCTGATAGTCGATTTGTTGTTTTTGATTGCCGAAAAGACAACAGTATTCTCGATAATCGTTCCCTCGGCGTCGTAGAGATCTCTACCGGAAAGATTGAGTATTTCTACAAAATGGGGCCGGAGTGGTCGGGAGTTGGCGCGGTAAGTTTCCTCAACAATTCTGAAGTCATTGCCATGCATGCACTTCAACCGGATTTCAAATATGACTTTACCGAACGTGCCGGGCGAATTATTTCATTGAAAGACAAGTCAGGACGCTGGCTGGATAGCAGAAATATTCACGGACCATTTACGGCTGGCGCCCTTAGAGGTGGAAC
Organism: Chthonomonadales bacterium; assembly: GCA_040004655.1. GTDB lineage: Bacteria > Armatimonadota > Chthonomonadetes > Chthonomonadales > CAJBBX01 > JBDUAM01. Next base: position 9,747 of record JBDUAM010000560.1, read on the forward strand.
TCACAAACACGAACCAGATCACTCTAACGCCTGGGTCGGATTTACGTACAACGACCATATCATGAAAACTCAGAATGGGACAGATCTGCGTAACGTGGGAGTTAGTCAGCGAGGAACTCACGTGATAGTCGATCAGTTGCCTGGTAACGTGAGTGGTGAATCGTTTTCTGTTTTGCTTACTGCCTGCGTAGACCATCCAAAACCCGGAACAGACGAATTCTCGCGATCCGATGGAGATTGTTGGGTGGGCCAGCACGGCTATCGAACGCGATCGGGCCAATACCAGAGGGCAAGGGCATTTCGTGGGACAGTTGCAAGGCAATCAGGCAACAATCAGTCAAATATGATGGACGTATATGTGGTCGATGTGCCAGATGACATTACGATTCCAGGTCCACTAGGTCCATTGCAAGGTACGGCGACGACGTATCCAGCGCCTCCAAAAGGGGCCACGGTCCGCCGACTTACGCGGTTTGCAAATACTGCAACGTTCAACCGAATTACCTCGGTCAGTCACTTGCGTGCCTCTGGAAATGGCCATTGGATCGCGTTCATCGTGAATCCTGATGATGCTGTTAATCCGGGGAAGTCAATCCTATGCCTTTCGCCTGAAACCGGTGAATTGAAAGAACTTGTAAGTCACACGAATAACATTCCTGGAACTCTCCGCTTTAGTCAGGACAATAAATTTGTCGTTTTCGCAGATGACAAAGGTATTGTGTACAGTGTGTCTGCATCGGATAGGTCGTGGTCAAACGTCTTACCTATTTCTCCGGCTGGCCCACCTGTAACCAATATCGATATCGCACCTGATTGTCGATCGGTTGTCTATAACCGGGTGATCAGCGGCGTGAAGCAGATATTTGTGACACACGTTTGACACAATCGCGTAATTTATTCCTACACGGCCAATGGAGAAGCGTTCTAATGTGGATTTCTGGCACATGGATGGACTTTCAACACCAGAATAGTCACGATGGCATTTACTGGAATGACCAGGCGCGAGCGTTTACTTGTGCTCAATGGCGAACTCACGTCCGGGAGATGAGCCAGCTGGATATTGACACCATTGTGTTAATGTCCACATCGCTTGATAACAAGACCTTTTATCCAAGCAAATTCATGGATAGACGGTGGGAACTCAACTGCTCTGATCCAGTCGAAGCCGTGCTGTCGGAAGCCGATGACCTGAACATAAAAATGTTCGTGAGTGCTGGTTTTTACGGTCATACAACCGAAGAGACTTCTGATGATGCAGATTACCTTGAATGGCATAAGCGACTTACTGACGAACTGTGGTCGCAATATGGTAGGCATAGGAGTTTTTACGGCTGGTATATTCCGAATGAGGCAGAAATCAATGGCCACTTCAGTGAAGGAATAATGAATTTTGTACCAAGACTTAGTCTGCATTTGCGTCAACTCCACCCAGGTCTCAAAATTCTGATTGCACCCTATGGCACGCGAAATGTCATTGCTGACAGCGAATACGTTGATCAACTTCACAATTTGAACGTCGACTTTATTGCCTACCAGGATGAAGTTGGTGTGCGAAAGACCCATGTAGAAGAGTTGCCGGAAATATATGGTCGACTGAACCACGTACATTCTCAGGCCGGAGTTACCCTCTGGGCAGATATGGAAATCTTCGATTTTGAAGGCGACGTTTATGCCAGTGGGTTAATTCCAACAAGCCTTTCAAGAATAGAAAAACAATTGGCTGCACTAAGCCCGTATGTAGAGAAGATACTCTGCTACCAGATGCACGGGCTGATGAATCCGCCGGGCAGCCAGGCATTATGTGGGCACCCGGAATCTGTCGACTTCTTTCGCGGATATAATTCCATGCTGCATAGAGCAATATTCTGAATCTTCTGGTTTCGGTGGGAATGTCAAATTAAATGGTCATGACATCATTACCAGATGCTCGCCTTCGTAAAAATCTTGATCTCAGCTTGCTGTTGTTCGCAGTTCTAACGGTTGTACTCGGTATTATCACCCTTTTCAGCGCTTCCAAAGGTAGTGCCACCCCGTTTTATCAAAAACAGATGATGTTTGCTGTGCTTGGTGTTGTCGCGATGGTCGCCACGGCTTCTTATGACTATGCAAGATTGCCTCGATTGAGCAGGTGGTTTTATGGGTTGAATATTACGTTTCTTTTATATGTGTTGTACTTTGTACCTAAAATTAAGGGCGCTGCCCGATGGATCAATCTCGGACCAATACAATTTCAACCCTCAGAATTCGCTAAGATCGCGATGATCATTTGCCTCGCCGCCTGGTTGCAAAAAAGAAGTGAAAAGATAACGGAATTGCCTACACTTCTGGCTTCATTAGCATATATCGGCTTGCCGATGGCTCTTATTTTTAAGCAACCGGATCTCGGAACTTCTCTGGTGCTGCTGGCAATCTGGTTTGGAATGACGTTTATTGCAGGCGCGAAGGTCTCTCATCTCCTTTCGATTGCTCTGGTTGGTCTAATTCTGTTTACCGGGATGTGGCGACTCGATATCGTTAAGCAATACCAGAAAGACAGGCTATCAGCTTTCATCAACCCTGAGTGGGACCCAAAGGAGGCCGGCTACCACGTTTTGCAATCACGCATTGCGGTAGGTAGTGGTCGAATCTGGGGAAAAGGTCTCCTCCAGGGCACACAGGCGCATGGAAAGTTCATTCCGGAGAACCACACGGACTTTATATTCACCGTAATCGGCGAGGAGGGGGGCTTCGTCTTCTCCAGCCTGCTGGTGTTCCTCTATGGTGGAATTCTGTATCGCGGTTCTGTCGTAATGGCGCAGGCCGAAGATCAACTTGGCCGATTACTGGCAACCGGAGTGGTGTCGTTATACGCTTTTCACATCATCGTCAATATTGGAATGACCGTAGGAATCATGCCCGTTACAGGCGTGCCACTGCCTCTGTTCTCATATGGAGGCAGCAATCTGCTGCTTAATCTAGTCGCCATTGGAATATTACTCAGTATTGGAATGCGCCGTCACAAGTTGACGTTCTAGAATATTGCTTCCACAATTAACCAACGAGTCGAAGCGGAAACCCTTGATTGAAAGCACTTTTCCCGATGCCCGAGAATCATTTTGAATAACGCGATCATATTGTGTGTTGCGGCTTACTTTGCAGGGGCGCTCCCAGTCGGATTAGTTGTCGCACGGGTCTGGAAGGGGATTGATGTTCGCGACCACGGCAGCGGTAACATTGGCGCGACAAATGTGTTCCGGGTGGTCGGTCCGATAGCAGGTACCATTGTCTTTGTTGTCGATGTGCTCAAGGGCCTCTGGCCCCCACTGGTTGCAGTATGTATCGGAGCCAATTCGTGGTGGCAGATCGCCGCGGCCATGAGCGCGATCATCGGGCACAATTTCTCCATCTTTATCGGGTTCAAGGGCGGCAAGGGGATATCGACCAGCCTTGGAGCTCTATTTGGGATCAGTTGGAAAGTTGGATTGTCGGCGTGGACACTCTGGGGGATTCTGCTCGCCGCGACTCATTATGTGTCGGTTGGGTCGATTGCCGCGTCGATATCACTCGTTCCGCTGACGATGATTTTCTATCCTGGCGATACAGCCAGACTGACGTTTGCGGCAGTCGCAGGTCTGTTTTCGCTTTATCGTCATCGAGCAAATATTGTGCGCCTGAAGAATGGCACCGAATCAAAGTTTGGTAAGAAAAAGGAGAGTGATATTGCCTCGAATTGAACAGTCCCTCACTATTGCCGCACCAGTGGAAACAGTATATTCCATCGCGCGAGATGTGGAGAAGTTTCCTGATTTCATGTCGGAACTTCAGTCATTGAAAATTGTGGAGTCTACCAACGAGGGTAACAGAACGGTGACGGAATGGGTCGCTCTGGTGCCGCAATTCGCCATGAAGTTGAAATGGCAGCAAGAGGACATCTGGGATCCGTCGCGCCATCGAGATGACTTCAAGGCGCTTAAGGGTGACGTGGACAAGATGGAAGGCTACTGGCAGTTCACGTTTGCTGACGGTGTAACGACATTCGATTCAGTCGTCGATTACGAAGTCAATGTGCCGCTTGTGGGTCCGTTGGTAAAGAACCTGATTCGAAAGTTGATGGAATCGAACCTTGCTGCGCAGATGAATGCAATTAAGCTCGAAGCCGAAAAAGCTTAGGCTGCGCGAATCTGGTTGATCTCTGTCTGGACTTTTACGAGTCCTGCATAGACTCCATCCTGCTCCATCAATTCGTCATGCGTGCCAAATTCAGCGATCTTACCCTCTTTCATGACAACAAGCCTGTCTGCATGGCGCAGGGTGCTCAGTCGATGGGCTATAGCAAATGTTGTACGGTTCTCAATCAGTCGATTAATGGCTTCCTGAATCTCGCGTTCGGTCTCCGTATCCACGGAGGCCGTTGCTTCGTCAAGAATAAGTATCTTGGGGTCGTGAAGAATTGCCCTAGCAATAGAGATCCTTTGGCGTTCACCACCCGATAGGCGTTGACCGCGCTCGCCAACATAACTGTCATACCCATCCGGGAACTTTAGGATGAATTCGTGGCAGTTTGCCGCCTTGGCCGCCCGCATGATCTCTTCTGGACTTGCATCTGGCTTGGCATAGGATATGTTGTCGCGAATTGTACCGGGGAACAGATACGGCTCCTGCAACACAATTCCCAATTGTCGACGTAAATCGTCTTGTTTGATATGCCGAATGTCAATGCCGTCAATCAGTATTGAACCCTCCGACACATCGTAAAATCGACTGAGCAAGTTGATGATGGTCGACTTACCTGCGCCACTGTGTCCCACGAGTCCGATCATCTCTCCTGGATTGACGTGAAGATCAAAGTATTCCAAAACTCTGCGGTTCTTGTCGTAGCTGAACCCGACATTCTTGA
>JBDUAM010000483.1:0-14567 GCA_040004655.1 Chthonomonadales bacterium
CTGGATTACCATGCTGGTTGCCACATGGATTATCTATTGCTGGCTGCGAGCTTAGTCTCGCCTGATTTCAGTTAATATTTTCCGGACAAATTCCCCGCTCGACAGGTAAAATCGCCGCATGAATCTCTTCATTGACGCGGTCATTATTCTCGTTTACTTTGCCGTTATCGCCTACATCGGCCTCCGGATGGGAAAGCGCGAGAACTCCCTTCACGACTTTGCGCTCGGTGGAAGAAACATTCCGTGGTGGGCAGTCATGGCGAGCATCATTGCCGCGGAGACCAGCGCTGCTACGTTCCTCGGGGCGCCGGGTGAGGGCTACGAGAAGCGCAGCTTCGCCTATGTACAGTTAGTAATCGGCGTAATTATTGGTCGATTTGTGGTCGGCACAGTCTTTCTGAAACCCTATTATCAGTACAAAGTTTACACCGTCTACGATTACCTCGGCGTGCGATTCGGACCCAGGACCCGAAAATTTGTCTCAGGACTCTTCCTAGTCATGCGAACCCTCGCAATGGGATCGCGCCTGTTTGTGCCTTCACTTGTTATGGTTCTCGCATGGCGACTTTTTATGGGTGGCGAAGTTCAGTTTTCGCAGGGCGCGGTAACTACCGTTTGGCCCTATTTTGTGGCGATTAGCGCGTTGACCATTGTTACGTGTATCTACACGGCCAAGGGCGGCATCAAGGCGGTCATCTGGACGGATGTGGTGCAGGCCTGTCTCATGTTTGGCGGCGCGCTGATTTCCATTGTTACTCTGCTAAACCTGACTGGCGGCCTCGCTGCGGTTACGAAAGCCGTTCCTGCTCTCGCGCATTTAGACGGTTATTTCCTTACAGGACTTGAACCCGCGCGTATATCTGAATGGCAGGCAGATAAGCATTTAGTGACCATGAACGCGTGGGAGTACGTTAAGCTCATCTTCGCCAGCGACTACACACTCTTCTCCGCAATAATTGCATCAAGCATGATGAACATGGCTGCATTTGGTACGGATCAGGATATGGTCCAGCGGCTCTTAACCGCGACCTCGTACAAGAAAGCCCGAAGAAGTTTGCTTACGGCTGCGTTTATGGATATTCCGATTGCCTCAGCGTTCACGTTCATCGGAATTCTGCTTTTCGTCTACTACCAGCAGTCACCGACCTTCATGCCCGCTGCAAACTCGGATGTTTTCGGATCATTCATTTTGAACGTGATGCCGGTTGGGATTCGAGGATTGGTACTTGCCGGTGTCTTCGCGACCGCGATGGGTTCACTCTCGGCAGCGCTTAACTCGCTGGCGACCAGCGCGGTGAACGACTGGTATATTCCGCATTTTGGCAAAAACAGAAGCGCGACTGACCATGTTCGCGCCGCCCGATGGTTTACGGCGCTATTTGCATTCTTGATGGTTTTGATCGCGGTGGGATTTGCGTACGCCAAAGTCACCGATCCAAAGTTGAGGATCATCCCGGTCGTGCTGGGGATTGCTGGATTCATTCTTGGCCCGATGCTGGGAGTATTCCTCATCGGAATGTTCACGAGAAATCGTGGTTCAGATCGAGGGAATATCATCGCAATTTGCTGCGGGCTAACCGCCACGGTTGTGCTGGGGAAACTCAACATCACCATTCTAAACGGCATTGGTCCGCTGCTCGGAATCAAAGAACCGTTTGCCGCGCCATCATGGCTACCGGAGGTCTCGTTCACCTGGTTCGCGATGATTGGGGCGGTGGTGGTCTTCTGTGTGGGGATCTGGTTCAAGACGCCGCAAGAGACACTTGATCAGGCCCTACGCACTGCAGAGGGCGCAGAGGCTGAAGATTCGACTCCGATCGCGCTACGACAAAACGATCAACCGATTACTGAAGCTCCCGCTGGCTAAGAACCCGGTCGACACATCGCGTGCAGCTTCACGACCGTCTCCAGCAGACCTCTTAGTTCAGATAGTCTGAACATCGTTGCCGCATCTGACAGGCCTTTTTCTGGCTCGGGGTGGACTTCCATGAACAGTGCGTCGATCCCTACTGCTACGGCTGCCCGGACCAGGTATGGAATCATCTCGCGTCGACCACCGGTGGCTGTACCTGCGCCGCCTGGGAGCTGAACGCTGTGTGTGGCATCGAAGCAGACCGGGTACCCCAGCGACCGCATAATCGGGAGGGCTGTCATGTCGACCACGAGCGAATTGTATCCAAAAGTCACGCCGCGTTCTGTCAGGATCAGACTCTTGCAGCCCGCGCCGACCGTCTTCTCCGCGACGTTCTTCATATCCCACGGCGCGAGGAACTGTCCCTTCTTCACGTTGACCGTTCGTCCCGTCTCGGCGGCGGCAATCAGCAGGTCAGTCTGACGACAGAGGTATGCCGGAATCTGCAGAATGTCCGCGACTTCTGCGACCGGTTTGGCGTGCCAGGGTTCGTGAATATCGGTCGTGACAGGCAAGCCAAACTCACGCTTGATAGAAGCAAGGATAGAGAGACCTTCGTTCATTCCTCCACCCCGAAATCCGCCCCCGGAGGTTCGGTTGGCCTTATCAAAAGATGCCTTGAAGACATACTGAATCCCCAGATCGGCGCAGATCGACTGCACCTCGCCAGCTACCGTTCGGCAGAGATCCAATCCCTCCGCCACACACGGTCCTGCGATCAAAGTGAGCTTGTCGCTCCCGTCCCCCACTATCATCTCACCGACTTTTGCCTGAATCATTCCAACTCCATCGAGCGGCAGCGCCTCTGATCGCCGATTCTGGTCGACAAATTCAGGAGAAACCGCCTGCGTAGTAGAATATAGTAGCATTGAATGGACAGGGTTGCCTGTCGCCAAAACCAAGCCCCGCCATAACCGGCGATGAGATTGAGGTACACCTGATTGTGAAAACGTTCATTTTGACAACCGCGATGGCCGCTGTGACTGTATGCAGCGCTATGGCGCAGACCAAACCCGCGCCCAAAGAAACGCCAAAGAAACCCGTAATGATGAAGCCATATGTCGATCCAAAAGCCGAAACCCCCGCGCAGTTTGCTCGCCGAACCCAGTGGTGGCGCGAGGCTCGATTTGGCATGTTCATCCACTGGGGCGTCTACGCAGTTCCCGCCGATGCCACGATGAAGGATGGCAAATCGAAGGGAATCGCCGAGTGGTTCTACAACAACAAGCAATTCCAGATGGCCGATTATCAGAAGTTTGCGCCCAAGTTCAACCCGGCCAACTTTGACGCGAAGAAGTGGGTGCGCACGGCAAAAGATGCGGGCATGAAGTACATCGTGATCACCAGCAAGCACCATGATGGGTTCGACATGTTCGGCACGAAGTTGAACTCCGACTGGAATATTGTCAGCGCGACGCCGTTCAAGCGCGACCCCTTGAAAGAGCTTTCCATCGAATGCCAGAAGCAGGGCATTAAGCTCTGTTTCTACCACTCGATCATGGACTGGCACCACGCCGACTACACCCCGCGACGCGCATGGGAGACCGAAACTCGACCTGCCACAAATGCCAATTACGACCGGTACGTAGATTACATGAAAGGTCAGTTGCGCGAGCTGTGCACCAATTACGGCGCCATCGGGGTGCTCTGGTTTGACGGCGAGTGGGAAAATACCTGGTCGCACGACCGCGGCATGGATCTCTACAAATACGTGCGCAGTCTTCAGCCCAGTATTCTCGTGAACAACCGGGTCGACAAAGGCAGATCGGGCATGCAGGGCATGAACAAGGGCAAGGAGTTCGTTGGGGACTTTGGCACGCCGGAGCAAGAGATTCCGCCGCAGGGATTCGCTGATGGTCGACTCTGGGAATCGTGCATGACCATGAACGACACCTGGGGATACGCCCGAAACGACAACAACTGGAAGTCTGCGGAGAGCCTGATCCATAACTTGATCGATATTGCCAGCAAGGGCGGGAATTATCTGCTGAACGTGGGTCCGACCGAACTCGGCGAGTTCCCGCCAGCCATCAATGAGCGCCTCTCTGAGATGGGCAATTGGATGAAAAAGCACAACGCCGGAATCTACGGCACCATGCAGGGCCCGTTCAAGAGCTTGGCGTTTGACGGCCGCTGCACCGTAAAAGGCAATCGCCTCTACCTGCACGTCTTCCACTGGCCAGATGGCGGTCTGCGACTTGAAGGACTGGAAACAAAAGCCCTCTCCGCCCGAACGCTGGATACCGGAGAGAAACTCGATGTCTCCGTCTCTGCCGCCAAACCGGGAACGGTCTACTTCTCCCGCCCTAACAAGCCGCTGGATAAGTATGCAACCACGGTTGAGGTGGTTTTGGCCGGGGGTCCGGTGGTGAAGTAGTTGTGGGAATGCCGCCTTCGTTATCCACGATTTGAAGACTTCTTTCGGTGAGTAGAGGGCTGACCATACAAGTCGGTAGCATAGTTGTTTCCGAATGCGTCGGTCTTGAACCTACCGTCACTCGAAGGAATGCCGCTGTAGATTCCAATGTTGGACTGTACGCTCTGGAGAGCATCCTCCTGCAGCATCCAGTCCAGCGCTGCGTCGTCCCCTCTTGACCCCATGAATCTGGAGAGATTCGCGCCGTGGATTTCAAGGTGCGATGTTCCACCACCCGTTCCAATTCTTGCGAGATAATCTCTGTTGCCATCTGACTTCAATCGGTCCCAGACGAACTTCTCCGTTCCTGCGGTTGGAGAGTCATGGGAATCCCGCAGGTTATCGAATCGGTAAGTGCAGGTGTGGACGTTGCCATTGGGTAAGGCGACTTTGGTCAGTCGGTTTTTACAGTCCCAGGTGTAGGTGGTCGTACTGGCAGGACTTGCCTGGGACGTGATGAGGCTGCCGTTACCGTCAAAAGTGTTTGTGGTGATGATCAACGGAAAAGAACTTAGTAATCCACCCTGCACAACTCACGGATTAGCGTTAGGGGCTGGTAGTGATTTCAAGAATGGCTATTGGTGGGGAACTGGCGGAATGACCCCTGGTATGTCGACAACTGTTACTCGGCGCGCTGATGGCACGATTTACGTGTTTGCTTTCAATAAGAATAATGACATGGAACCAGGTAACGGACCGCTCAATGACATCATACTCCACACCCTTGATGAGCTCCATGTCGATCCAAAGATAGACTTGTGGGCAAAGTACCCGACGCCTTAGTTCTAAATGAATCCGGCCTATGGGCGGTTATCGATTCCAAACAGCTTAACTCTATTTGTTATAACGAGGCCGCATCAATTCCCTCAGTTCAAATTACAATGAGATTCTTGAGTCAATCCTTCGTTCCAACGTCTCTAATATTGATGAGAAGCATTTTAGACCACCAACAAGTGGATTGACGTAATTGTGATATGCCTGTAGGGGCCGGTAGGTCCGGCACGACGAAGAAGTGAGGTAGAGCCATGAAGAAGAGTGGATATATTCGGCGTGGAGAAGTCTCAAATCATTGCCGGTTTCGATTGCATCAAAGACTGGTACAATCGCATACATAGATGTTCACCAATCGGCTGTCTGGGTCCAGAGCATTATGCACAAAATCATCTACAACCGAAGCCAGTCGCTGCTTAACTATTTGAACCTGAGATCATGGAAATACCATCCGCTGCCACCTCGATTAACATGCTGAAGAAACCATATTCCGAAGCGACTCTTGGATATCTGTGTAAGTACCGCATTGACCGACTCGAACTCCTCGGAATTGATCCACTATGTTACTTGGGCGATCTCCGGGAGTTAGAACGGTCCATTGATGAGATGGTATGGCCATCCCCTTTTGGTTCACCTGGCAACCCAAATCCGCAGGTCTTCCCCTGGCACGTCGCACGCCCGCCTGTGATAGTGGATACCTGGGTTGGCCCTGCAAATCTATGCTGGTCAGACCTCTGCCGCCTGGAGGATTGGATTCTCAGGGACCTTAATCCTGCGGACGTAGTGGTATTGGGAGTAACCTGGTGCTCAACCAGCTTTACCTACGAAGCCCGAACTGGTGGGCCATATCTCGAACCCGTTATTCCGGACGATGTTCGGGAGCTTAACGCTGTACCTTATGGTTTCGAGGTAGCAGATGGCTCGTTCTGGACGCACATGAAATCGTCACACCATACCGGAATTCTACAGTCTTTTCTAAAACGATTTGACCAAAGCCCAATAAATGAAAACGGGCTCTTCCAGAGATTCGAGGACGCGAATCGATACAGGAACTACGCCAATCGGGTCGACGGATTCCACAACAATAATCCGCTCCACGTATATGGGGTGTACGAGTTACCTTCTCCCACTCGTTGTGACACAATGGGCTAACGATATTGGTATTTGTCGAGGAAAATCATGGAAGAAATAAATATAGATCACGACCTTACGTTCAACGGAATATCCGTGTTGCGCGAGGTTTTCCCGGCGACGGTGATTGAGGCGGAATCTTTATATCCAACGTTCCCAAAAGATATCTGGCGCGTTGAAGACGAGAGCATTTATTTCATCGGGCTCACCTGGCTGCAATTCTCTGCCCGATTGGGACGAGGTACATTGGACCATTTAGAGAGGATTTCCCCGGAGTGCATGCCGATTATTTTCCCAGGGTTTCTGCAATGGCTTTGGGAACCAGAAGAAGCAGATGTCATGGTTTCAGCTATACCCAATTTGTTGGTCCGACTGCTCCGAAGTATTCCGAAACCATTTAGTAACGTGCAACTAAGGGGCATTCTGAGTTTCCTATCGGGCGCCGAGGAGCGCGTACGAGTCCTATTTCCTGACGAGGATATTGAATGCTACACAATGGCAATTTCCGAGATTCAAGTCTGGTTGAACGATGAGAACAAAGCCATCACCATCCGAAATCAATCGCCGCTTAACTAATTGGACGCAAAATCATGAAAAAACGAAAACCGCTATTTCCTCTGGGCCACGTTGTGAAGTACGAGGCCGCAGTGGATATTTTCGCCGAGCTAGAGTATCCGACTCCGAAGCTGGCTGCGCTGGCTCGGCGTGTTGTAGTTGAGTTCAAGAATGTGCCGTATCCTGGAGACGACAATATCATCGACCCCGCAAACTGGATAAAGGATTACGAGTACACCACTTGTCAATCGCTCTTTACCGGTCGGAAGTGGCAGCACGTCACAAGGGAGCTTATGCATGACCATAGCGAACGGATTTTCTGGCTCTCGAATGTGGCTATGCACTATTTTATGCCTGCATTTCTGCTGTCAATTCTCACCATTGATCCGCATATGGAGATTAATTTCACGGTCACCTGCCTTTTGCTTCCTCCATTCTTTGAACTATACAAACCAAAGGAGTTTCATGCTCTGTTTTCCACATTCTCACGAGGAGAGAAGCTTCTGATCGCTGACATCTTTGATGCCCTTGGAGAGGTAATACCCGAAGACCTGGCTTCCAGCACCCAATGGCACGGAGATCCTCCCGCATGGCAAATTACGTCGGCGTACTATAGAGATAACGCGTGAATGGACGCGTGTGACGACCATAAGTTGTGCGGGACATCACGGCAAAAAGGGCAGGCGACCATTATGGTCCCTGCCCTTTCTTATTGCGTGCAAACAGTTACCCTGCGAAGCAGTACGTGCACTTATGCTCCTGAGCGCGATTAACTCCCAGCACACCTGAAGGTAATCGCTGAACACCGGGAATAAGACCTGCGACCCATTCCTTCTTCACCTCGACCGGGTCCATATTCATGGCTTTGCCAACGACTCCGCTGTACACCGTGAGCGCGAGGTCGCAGACGCCAATCAGCACGCCGCTCTTCAGCAGAGCTTCCACCGTCATATCCGGCAGCAGAAGTTCACCCGGTTTTGCCATGTGCCATGGATTGCGAGTAGCTGCATTGCCGGTAGCTTTGTCAGTCACCTTGAAGGTCTCGCCGAATTTGAACTTCTCCCAGAGCGGACTCTGCATGGCTATCGGGATAGCATTGTGTCGCAGAATTAGGACGGAGGTCATATCGTCCTCCGCAACGCCCACCTGCGCATTGGACATTAGAAATACTCTCGCCCACGCAAGCGGCATGCCTTCATGTGTATCTGGAGCGTCATACACCTGTCGATGTTTGCCCTTAATCTTATTGAGCCATGCGTCGAATTCCGAATCGGCGGCAACCGGCATCATCTCCGGATTTGCCAGCGCCGGGTCGACCAGCGCGGCCATTCCAAACGATGCGGCGCTAGCCGCCATCGCTCCCAAAAATCCCCTGCGTTCCATATCTGCCATTACTCAATCCCTCCTGCCAGCAATTGCCGGCACCCTCATAAAGATCGATCACTGATCCCCAGAAACAGTTAAACACAAAAATACACTGTTTGCTTTCTATGCAGTATCGCAAATTTCCTGCTCAGTGGGCGTTCACGCAGATGTTTTTTGACCTTATTTCCTAAATGCGGTACCAACAGGAATGCACAGCAGTATGAATTCCATATTGACTGCAAAGGTTTTCAACGAATTAAGTTACGGCGGGATAGGTTGATCAGGCTTCTGTAGAGGAGTCATGTCCGGTCCAGGAACTCTGGTTGGATTATCCGTAGGCGCCGTCGTATCTTCGGATTTCCTGCGCCGGTTGCGTCGGCTGCGTCTTCGTCGGGGTGGCGGGTCGCCAGACTCTACCGAAGGTTTAATTGATCCTGGGCCACTGGCGAGATCAGCAGTCTTCAGGAATTCGATTACAGCCGGGTCCTCGGATGGCGCGACAGTGCCTTTCAGTACAATGGCATGCGGAACAGGTCGAGAGGGGATCTCGGTGGAAGTATGCCCGGTCACGATGATCTTGTTGTCATAGATGAGCGACGTGGAGAATCCGGAGTCGAGTAGTACGGCTTCCTGAACACCTGCCGCGGCGGCGGCTTCTGCCATCTTTGAGGTACTGACAACTTCCAAAGTCGCACCCGCAACAAATTGACCCGTCACATCCACACCAAAGAATGCCCTCCGACGGGTCTCTTCCGAATCGCTGGCAGCCTGTGCTTCCATCTGATCTCGGGTTCGCGCGACGCCCCCATGAACGAGCCATGCGCCTGCCAGAAAGACGTCCGTGAAGTCCGGCATGAAATTCTTGATGGCTTCGGCACGGTTCATGGTGCCCGGCTGGAACGGGAAGATGGCAACCTTGTCCGGTCCCCACATGATGATCGGCCGATTGACCAATCTTGGAAGTCGCTCAGGGGCATCATCTCCAACGAAGTACCCATCTGCGGTCTGTGCAGGACCAATGAGGTGATTGTCGGTGCCATTCACGTGTGCATCTGCGAAGAACGTGCCATTAATTCCAGCAACGCCCTTCAAGCCGTCAATGAATTCTCCCACACTCTGTCGACCCGGGGAGTGAACTGTAACCGGCGCTCCGCCCCGCGTCAGCCCCATCTTTACGCCCGCATATTCCCCCATCTCGAGATGAACCGGCGAGGCGTTGACTTTGGCTTCGTAAACTGCCGCAGGGACATCTGTCTCTGCCTTGCGACAGTCGGCCCATGCTTTATCTACTCGTGTGTGAACGTATCGGTTGACCGCAAGAATGTTCGGCGATTCCTCTGCAGGTCCGTTTTCTATTGTGAACGCCATCAGGTATCCAGCCGTTTTTGCGATCTGTTGTGTCACATCGCCGTTGCTGCCATTTGGGTACGCGAGGTACTTCACAGGGTGTCCAAGCTGCTTCTCGATCAGGCTTTTGCTCTCGGATAGCTCTCTTGTCTGATCTGTCGCCGGCAAGTTTTTCAGGTTATCCGGATGTGAAAGCGTGTGCGATCCGATAGTGCAGAGTCCCTCTTTGTCGAGCGCCTTTACGGTCTCCCACTTCATCTTGGGGTGATCGCCGCCGGTGCCAACAAAGTTGGTATGCACAAACATGACACTCGGAATCTTCTGCTGCTTGAGGATAGGATACGCGTTGTCATAGAAGCCCTGATAGTTGTCATCAAACGTCAAGACAACAGACTTTGCCGGCAGCGCAAATCCGGTATTGAGGTGCTTGTAGAGGTCGTCCAGCGAGACAAAGCTCGCACCATCAGCTTTTAATTTGTCGATGGCGCTGGTGAATTCTGTCACGGTACAGTCGAACCAGGCTGACTTTGCTCCGCGCTTCTTGATGATGTCGTGATACATGATCACGGGAACGCGCGCATTCTGACAGCGAACGGAGATATCGTCGTAAGTTGGTGGTGGCGGAGTGGTGCTAACAGGAATACCGGGAACGCTTGCTGCCGGCGCCTGTTTGCGAGGGCAGCCAAAAAGGAGAGAAGAACAGAGAAGGACGCCAAAAACCAGACCTGACTTACGCAAAAGTGAACCCCCGCGGAAAGCGCTTAATGTCTTTGATTTTACCTACGAATCTGCGGGATTGGTCGATGGCGCGGCATTACTTCAGATTTGCGATAACAGCGTCTTCGGCATCGAAGTTGAATGCTTCGGTTTCAAACTCGGTTGGCATATTCGCCGACTGCCATTTGACGGTCCGTTGCATAGCAACTGCGGGCTCAATGATCTCTTTATACCCAAGCTCCATGCGTATCTTCGCCGAGTCGAGCGACCACTGCTGGCTCCAGATATAGTCTTCCTGAAGATGCTTCGGCAGGTCAGCGTTCGGCATGGTGACAATCTGGCCATTCCAGTTTGCGGCCACGGCGATTTGTTTCAGCCACTCCATCTCGGTTAGGCAGACTTTGTCGGCGGCGTTGTAAATCTTATTGGCCGCCGATGGAGATGTGGTGCAGAGTGAAATTGCAACTGCCATGTCCTCCACGTACCCGCGCAGGCCCTGCCACTCAGCCATTTCGGAGGCCAACAGGATTGTGTCTCGGCCGTCGAGCATGCGCTTGAGGTAAGGGTAGGTCCGCTTCTGGTAATCTTCTGGTCCATAGACCATCGGTAGTCGCAGGCAAGTCGCGGGAAGATTATCAGGGTCGCTCATGGCGGCACGTTCCAGCAGAATCTTATCGTAATTCCAGAGTCGATCTTCCTCGGACTTGCACATGTCGCGATATGGATACATCTTGTCTCGAAGCGGAGATTCTTCCGTCAACGGCGTGGGATCGGGTTCACCGGGGTCAGCTCCGCGCAGACGGTCATATGCCCGATAGACATCCGCGCTGCTGATGACGACCAGTCGACCCGTCATGCCCCGAAAGATATCCACAAGCTCGAAGCCATCGAATTCGGTGAGGCCCATCATGTCAATAACAGCGTCCGGTTTGAACCCCGCAAACGTTGAAACAAAGTCGCGAATGTTCTTGCGGTCGCCCAGAATTTCAGTGACGCCATCAGGGAGAGCTGGCTTTGTGTTACCGCGATGAAATAACTTTAGTTCATGGCCTTCGCTGGCCAACTGACGCACCGCGTGCAGCCCAATAAATCGAGTGCCGCCGAGGACAAGAATTCGCATAGGACGATCGCTCCGAAACGCAAAATTGAGTTTACTTGCTTGTAAGACTTTGAGTGTTAAAGGAAGGATGCACTCAACTTTTGTGCTGTAGGGTTTTGTTTCAAAATCATGCTGGATACACCGTTGATAATGCTTTTCATTGACTACGGATTGATCTCTACTCGAGTACCGACCTTCAATAGCTTGAATAAAACCTCAATATCCCGATTATCGAGTGCCACACAGCCCCATGTCCAATCTTTGCCAATGCCACCGCCATGAATGAATATATCCCCACCAAGGGGAGTATGTTGAGGCGGAACAAAACGTTGGTGATTTGCTTTTACTATCTGTTCGTAATCAGATGAAGAGATTACCCCGCTACTCTTAGCCAGCATTGCATCCGCGATGTTCGGGTAATTCAATTGTAGCGACAGATGGAACTTACTTGCGTTGTTCTTAGCGACGATTCTATACAGACCTTGTGGCGTCCACATATCCCCTTCTCGGCCTTTTGGACCCAGGGGACTCGACCCAAGAGCAATCCCGTAAGTACGAACAGTGGTAGGTCCATTCAAAAGTGTAAGCGTACGTTTAGATTTGTAAATAAGAAGATGATAACGCGGCGTTATAGAGGCCCGAAAATAACTCGGGATAAAAAACGACATCGCGACTAAAAAGAAGATTGGTCTCATGATCTCTTTCTAGAATTCCGATAACTGCCCTGTCAACTCTCTTGCCGTTTGCACAACCCATCCATCTCCAACTCGATTATCGTGGTAGCTGATCCACAACCGGTTCTCGCGGGGCCAGAGGGTGACTTCCAGCTTTCCGGTCTGGCGTGGCTTTTTCAAGTGCCAGTGCATGCTGCCGGGGAACGTCTTCAACTCCGCACGCATGGAAATCTGAAGCTCGAGATTTTCAAAACATGCTTCAACGAATTCCACCGATTCGGGATACGGCAGCTCGATCTCAACCATCAGGCGGTGGCTGGAACTGGTTCGCCGCGGCCTGCACGGATTCGAATGCGGTCAATCTCTTCCGCCGTAACGGCTTTCTCGAAAGATCGAAAACCATCGAGTTGAAATCCGTGTCGCGTGCAGATGTCGTTGATCTGGTCGACCTGCGAAACGCTTACATCTTTGCCCAACGTGAAGTTTTCGTAACGCTTTTCCAGGGAGAGCGCAATGGTCTCCGACATACAAGCGTAGGCGGTACCCTGCGGAAATCCAAAGCTGAAGGGCTCGCCGCTGGGGACCTTCTTGCTGACCATGTTTCCCGGTACGCGAACAACTCCGCCCTCAATCACCAGCACATCGTCGCGCTCTTTCTGAACGGCCACGGAGACATCCCTTGGCCGAGCGACATCGCAGACGACCGCCCCCTTTTTGATATGCGAGGGCAGCACAATAGCCTCGGCGGCGCTGCTTACGGTGATAATGATATCGGCATCTCGCAGGCCGTCTCCCACGTCCACGAAGACGCCAAGATTTGCCGATGAGCCAGCAGATATTCGGGTTTTCAGAGTTTCAAGCCGTTCCGCGTTTCGGCCGATCAGGTTGACATTCGCGGCGCTGCGGGAGAGAATTTCGGCACAAGTCGCACCAATAGAGCCCGTCGCACCGATGACCGCAACGGTCGCCGAGCCGAGGGAAATTCCCATCATCCGCGCGCCGGTAACTGCGCCTTCAATTGCGGTCGCTACGGTGTACGAGTTGCCGGTAGTAACAGCGATCTTCAGGCGTTTGGCGAGCGTGATTCCACCATCGCCAACTACAGAAGTGAACGCGCCCAGGCCCAGAATTCCCGCGCCAAGCTCTTCGGCAATGTGTCCGCACTTTTCCAGCTTGTCGTAGACGGCCTCTAGAGGTTCACTCATAAATAGGCGTGGCGTGTAGGGGCAGCCGATGAACCAGCCCTCAGCTTCAGCGCCCGTTGCCGAGCGAATTCCAGTCACCTTCGCGACTACTTCCGGATTGCGACCCTTGATGACCGCCTCAATGAGTCGATCGGGAAAGAGTTTGGCAATCGGATATTTGCGCGCAACGTCGCGGGCCGTTATGGGGTGGATAATAAAGGCGAACTTTTCCATGATCTCTCTTACGTCCAATTAGCTTTGAATTACGGCAAACGCCAACTAAAATACGGTGACGCCCGGCTTCCATCCAAGTTTATGCAAGGTGTCCATGTAATCCTTCGCAGTCAACTCTTCGGGCTTCTTGCCGAGATACGCGACCAGCACCGCCTCCATCACGTTAGTGGCGAAAGCCTCTCCGCCGATCTCCGGAGTCGTGGTGATCAGCATCTTCAAGCCGCGCTCTTTTAGGAGTTCGACCTCATGCTTGCGACTGGACTGGGTAAGAATGATCTTGCCTTTGAGGTCCAGCGGCATGTAACGTCGAATGATGTGCCAGTCCCCGGCAATCACATCGGCCTCTTCAAAGAACTTCGGGTACTTTGGCGTGTTCACTTCCTGCTTATCTCCGGTCGGATAAAACCACGAAACCGGGCACTGGGAAATAATGGGAAGAAACACGCTGGCCAGCACCTTCACTACTCCCCATGATCGCACCGGGATAGGTATGCCCAACCCGAAAATGAGATCCCCATAGACCACCGATTTCGCTCGGGCCGCGACTGCTTCCGCCATACCAAACCGGTCGACCGCGGACATCAATAGCACGCGTTTCGTGCTGAAATCGACGATTCCCTGATCCTGCAGCCAGCCGACCGTCTCGCGCTCCAGGGTGTGCTTCAGGCCACTGCCATCGACCCAGGGCGTCTTCTTCGCGCCAGCCATCAGTGCCCCGGTCTCGCGGATCACGTAGCGCTTTGAGCCTGCATACAAATACGCGTCCGTTCCGCCGATGCCGAAGCAGTCGATGGTGCCATCCAGCTTCGTGACCATGTCCTTGTACTTCTGTTTGTCGCCGTCCGTACCGAGGCGCTCCACCAGAAACTTCTCTCCAAGGAACTCCGTTTCGCTCGACTTATCGCGCTTGGAGGTTCCCAGGCTGACGCTGACCACGTGCTTCACGAGGCGCTGCCTAACGCAAGTTCAGACTCTTCGCGTGCTTCCGGCACGTAATTCTGGTAATCCAGCACCATGTCGAAAATCTCCTGGACTTCTGCAATCGTTGTCGCCCGAACAATTCGCTCCCGTGCCTGATTCGCCCCACGGAAACCCTTGATGTAGATCGGCAGTTGTCCGCGCAGATGTCGAACTGCGCTGTTCTCGTTATAGTAAGCTGCGA
>JBDUAM010000029.1:0-4274 GCA_040004655.1 Chthonomonadales bacterium
CCACTCCGCGCATGGCGGCTTCCATCTTCTCCAGAATGACGAGTTCTTCACCGGTCAACGGACCATCTACAGAAGCCATTTTTCGATGTGGTTCAAACTCCTCCGGCGTGGCCGCGCCGAGTGAAAGCGTGTGGACTTCCGGTTGGCTCAGCAGCCACCGCTGATTGAATTCGATTGGAGTGTATGGCGCGCACAATTCCTGCAGTCGGGCTGGAGGGTTGAATAGCTGACCTCCCTTATCCGTCGGGGAGATGATGTAGATGCCCATGTCCCGTGCGATGGCCTCCAACACGGCCGGCCGATTGCGCTGATTGATGTAGTAATAGTGCAGGTTGACCGACTCGAAGAGGTCCGTTTTGATGGCGTCGATAATGACGTTTAGCTGTCCGTGGGTGGAGAATCCGATGTGGCCCACTCGACCGTCCGCCATCGCCGCACGGACTGCATCCATGCAGCCGCCTGGCTTCAGGCACATGTCAATGTGTTCTTGAAGATTGATTCCGTGGATATCGAGGTTGTCGACATAATCGACTCCCATACGAGCCATCGAGTCGACCAGCGCCTCCATAAACTCTGCGGCCGTCTCTTTAGGTCCGATTTTGGTAGTGAGATAGAATTCGTCGCGCTTGATGACACCCTGCGCCAGCGCCTTGCCGATCAATTCCTCGCTCAAGCCGTATCCACGAGCAGTCTCGATGTGGTTGATCCCGATGTCCATTGCGCGCCGCAGAGTCTTGAGGGCGCGATCCAGATTGGCATCGGGGTCTTCGTCCGCCTCCGGCAGAATGCGCATGGCGCCAAAGGAGAGCACGGAGAGGTCCAACTCGGTCCGGCCAAAGCGTCGTCTAAGCAAAAAAGGCTCCTGTGAAGAATGGTGTGACGCTCAGATCCGACGTTGGCCGAGCACTGGCTTATTGTGAATGATGCGAGGGGAGTTGGTCAACGGTTGGTCGGATAGGAGTTGCTATTGGATTTACGGATTTACGGCGAGTAACTCCAATTTGGATCAAAACGCGAAGTCAAAAACTACAATCAATTTTCGGGTAATTGAAGAACAAGAATTTTGCCAGGGATTGATTGGGGAAGGTTTGCTTTGAGAATATTGGGGTCGGCCTCAAGCGCGCGCGCGTACATATAGTTAATAAACTGCATTCTAGTTTCGAGTATTAGGGATTGAAACCAAGTAACCTTGATATCGTATGCATCACTATTTTGGCTTGTTCGACTATCGGAGTAAATCATAATTATATTATACCAGATAGCAAAAGGAACACCTCGATAATTTACTCATCCTGGCATTCGTCCCATTACTCATCAATTGTGGATTGAGACTAATTTGTTCATAAAGCTCGTTCCAACACTGCCGTTCGATATGCCAAACACCTGACTGACCGTCGCACTCAAATCGCTGCAACTCGACCGATCTCCGAGATTCACACCACCCTTCAGAGAAGGCGAATAGACCAGTAGATGCGCAAATTCACGATTGTGGTCCGTGCCCGGGAACGTGGGGTCGTTTCCATGATCATTGGTAATGATCAACAGGTCGTCTGGTCGCAAGGAATTCAGGAATAGCCCCAGACTGTGATCATACTCCTCCAATGCCCGAGCGAAACCGAACACATCATTTCTGTGGCCGTACAACATGTCAAAGTCTTCAAGATTGGCGAAGATGAATCCCGCAAATGAATTCTCAACCGCATGTTGCAATGCGATAATGTGGTCCGAATTATTTGTGGTGTGATCCCATCTGTCGATACCGCGACCATTGAAGAATTCCGAGATCTTTCCGATGGCATGAACTCCTACTCCGGCAGCGTGCAGCCTGTCGAGCAGGTTCTCCGGCGGAGTGAGGGGATAGTCCTTTCGCCGCTCGGTTCGCCGAAAATGGCCGACTTCTCCCTCAAACGGACGGCAGATCACTCGACCAACGGCGTGCTCCCCTACCAGCATATCCCGGGCAAGCTGGCACATGGCATATTGCTCTCCAATGGGAATGACAGCCTCATGAGCGGCAATTTGAAAGACGCTGTCGGCAGATGTATAGATAATCGGAGAGCCAGTGCGAACGTGTTCTGCACCAAACCGTTCGATGATCTCTGTGCCGGATGCAGGACAATTGGCCAGGGTCTTTCGTCCGATCGCTGCCTCGAATCGAGCTATTATATCAAGGGGAAACCCATTCGGGTAGGTCGGGAATGGTCGAACCAACACAATCCCCATCATCTCCCAGTGGCCTGTGACGCTGTCTTTACCCGGCGACTTCTCGGCCATGCGTCCGTAAGACCCAATAGGATGAATCGGCGCCATCTGTTCATGCAATGGGCGAATATTGGCAATGCCAAGTGTAACCAGATTGGGAATTTGCAGATTTCGGGTGGCTGCAGCAACGTGAACCAGCGTATCCGCCCCGACGTCACCATATTCCGACGCATCTGGCAACTCGCCTGCGCCCACGCCATCAAGAACTACGATAAATACTCTCTTGAATTCAGTTTGCAATTTGCTCATGCCCTCGGGTGCGCTTTGGAGTAGACTGCCTTGAGCTGCTCGCGGTCGACGTGTGTATATATCTGCGTCGTTGTAATTCGGGCGTGACCGAGCATCTCTTGAATTGACCTCAAGTCCGCTCCACCTCCCAGAAGATGGGTCGCAAAGGAGTGCCGCAGCGTGTGTGGAGTCACGCGATCCGTGATACCGACCTCCAGCGCACGCTTCTTGATCATCTTCCAGACTCGTTGCCGGCTGACATGACCGTGCCGAGCAGCAAATAGATAGTCCTTTGGGTGTGCCAGGCGGATATATTCACTCACAATCCGCAGGGCGACCTCACCAATCGGAACCATCCGCTCTTTGGAACCCTTGCCGGTACACCGCAGCAGCCCGGCCTCGAAATCGATATCCGTTGCTCGAAGCGTGACGAGCTCCGTGACACGAAGTCCACTGGAATAGAGTAGCTCCAGCATCGCGCGATCACGAAGAGCTTCGACAGTCGGAAGGCTTCCAGAAAGTAATCGCTTCACCGCGACCTTCGGCAGGGGCTGAGGCAACCGCTGCGGCTTTCGACCGGCCTCGACCATCTCCGTAAAATCGGATTTCAAAATGCCTTCAGAACAGAGAAAACGGGCGTACATCCGCAGTGCGCTGATCTTACGCGAAATACTCGTTTCTACCATTCCGGATTTCTTAAGTCTGTCCAGAAATCGCATTACCTTCTGATCGGATAGACGTGAAGTATCTACACCACCTCCACAGGAGTCTAAAAACTGCTGAATATCTCGATTGTATGCTTCCTGCGTGTTCGCACTCAGGCCGCGCTCTACCGAGAGGTGGTTGATGAAATCGGCCAGCGCAATCCGGGCGTCCAACTACTTTTTCCGCTCGTAGATGGTGGTCCGAGGGAAGGTGTAGAGCCAGTCATTCGGCACATACTCTGGCTTGCCAAGGCTTATTCCCATGAATGTAGGCGTTTTCTCAAATTCGTGGGCGATATAATCCGACTTCCAGTGTTCAAAGAATGGTTTGGCTGCCGGCAGGCCGATTCGAATGGCGTCGCCGGTTTCAAACTCGCTGACTGCAAAGTATTGCGGGTTGGCGGCCAGCGTTTCGGGTGTCCATTCGCCGTTCGGAATAATCAACTGGAAGTGCAATCCCTCGCCTGCCGTTCGCCTTGTAGCTGGCGACGGCGCGAAAAATAACGGACTAAGCGGCGGTGAAAAATACCATGGTATTCCGATGAACGCCACCGTGCTACCGACCTTGATGTTCTTGTCCATCCAGTCCCGGGCTTCGTCACGGGAATCAGTCGTACTGAATGTATTGACCATTGCGAACGTAATGAATAGTGTTATTGTTGCGACTTCACCACCACATACGCGAACGGCGCGCAGCATCGAAATCTGTGGCCACGGTTCCGCCAAGAATCGTCCTACAAACAGACTCAAAACAGGGAGCATTGGAATGATATAGCGCAAAAACTTGACCTGCGAAAACCCGATCACCAGATAATACGGAACGAGAAACAGTAACAGGTATATGTCAGATTTACTTCGGGTTCGGATAGTCCAACCAACGGAAACTAGTACCAACAACAGCATCGGGATACCTATTCCATATCGCATCGAACTAACTATATGGTAATAAAGTCCATTCGGCGTATCGGCAAATAGGAGCCCCATCCCTTCGCCTGACTTCTTTAGTTCAAACGTCAGGTCGTGTAAGAAGCCTTCCGGATTCAAAAGTATTTCGATGCCGTTCATCGGTGCCTGAAATTC
>JBDUAM010000437.1:0-4249 GCA_040004655.1 Chthonomonadales bacterium
GCTCCCAGAAATTGGCGGCTGCAATCCGTACCGAATCGCGTCCACAACGTTGCCCGCCGAGATAACTTCTGCCCCCAGCGACCCCTTCATCTTGTGCCGCGATGACGTGATGACCTTTGTAAATCCGAGCCGAGCGGCCTCGCGAACGCGCAGCTCAAGACGTGGCGTTGATCTGATCTCTCCACCCAACCCGACCTCCCCGAGAATGACGGCGTCCGGATCGACCGGTTGTTCGCGGAAGTTGGAGGCAATCGCCATGATCACCGCGAGATCGACAGCCGGGTCAGTGACTTTCAATCCACCTGCGACATTAACATAAACATCCTGATCCCCAAGTCGCAGTCCTACGCGTTTTTCAAGGACAGCAAGCAGCATGTTCAGTCGATTGAGCTCAAATCCCGTCGCTGTGCGGCGTGGGTTGGCGAGAAATGAGCGAGCCACCAGCGCCTGGACTTCAACTAGTAACGGACGGCTCCCCTCAATGGTCGCGGTGACGGCAGAACCTGTCTGATGCTGGGAGCGTTCAGCAAGGAGCGCTGCAGATGGGTTCTCGACCTCAACCAGACCTTCTTCGCGCATCTCGAAGATACCGATCTCGTCGGTCGATCCAAATCTATTCTTGACCGACCGAACAATCCGGTAGGCGTGACTTCGATCCCCCTCAAAGTAGAGAACCGTGTCGACCATGTGCTCCAATACGCGTGGACCTGCGAGACTGCCCTCTTTCGTGACGTGTCCGATCAGGAAGATCGGTGGACCACCACCCTTTGCCACCTGCGCGAGCATGGATGCACAGTTTCGGATCTGGCTCACGTTTCCCGGCGCCGAATCGAGCGCGCTGTCATAAGTGGTCTGAATGGAATCGATAACAACAAGCCCGGGAGATAGCGCAGCAATCTGGTGGATAATGGAGCTGATCTCGGTCTCGTTCAACAGGTAGAGGTGATCGCTGCCCGCACCGACCCGCTCGCTGCGAAGCTTGATCTGCTGAACACTTTCTTCGCCAGATACATAGAGGACTGACGTTGGCTCGCCACCCGGATTTGAGCGCGAGGAGATTGCATGCGCGACCTGCGTGAGAAGGGTCGACTTGCCGATTCCCGGGTCGCCGCCGACCAGCACCACTCCACCCGGGACAATTCCACCGCCGAGCACCCGATCAAGCTCTGAAATACCGGAGGACAACCTGGCGTGAGTCTGTGCTGTGACCTGCGTAATAGGGATCGGTCGGGAAGAACTTGTGTTGACCGCACCCCGACCCAATGCCGCCGCAGCCGGTTTCTCTGGCATGCGAACTTCTTCCTGAAAACTATTCCAGGCGTCGCATTCAGTACACTTACCTACCCATCGGGGTGATTCGTGTCCACAGCTTTGACATACAAATCGGGTGTGTGTCTTTGCCATGTTGATATCAGGGTAGGTGCATGGCCCGACGAACGACGTCCATCGTCTCGGTGGCAGCCGCTCTAGCTTTTTCGGCGCCGCGATCGAGGATTCGCATCAGTTCGGCCGGATCGTTTAACAACTCGGTCCGCTTCTTGCGGATGGGGTCCAGAGTAGCGTTCAGGATTTCGGTCAGTTCTTTTTTGTTCTGCATACACCCGCGAGTTCCCGCACGATCTTCTTCCCAGGATGGTTCGTACCCGGTCGGATCGTATAGTTTACGCAGTCGACAAACGGCGCACGTCTCCGGAACTCCCTGATCGTCCTTGCGGATTTTGGTCTCCGTCGTGAACGCGCTCTTCACCTTCTTCTCGACCGTGTCTGCGTCATCGCCGAGGAAGATGGCGTTGCCATAGCTCTTGCTCATCTTTCGACCATCGAGCCCAGGCAGTACGCCCGTCTCTTCTGAAATAAGCGACTGTGGTTCGGGAAAGATATCGCCGTAAATGTTGTTGAATCTGCGGGCGATCTCGCGCGACATCTCCAGATGTGCGGCCTGATCTTTCCCGACAGGCACGAGGTGTGCGCGGTAAACGAGAATGTCAGCGGCCTGCAGAACTGGATATCCCAGCAAACCGTAGGAGAGCGACTCCTCATTCAACTGGAGGTTTTCGCGTTTCTCTTTGTAGGTCGGCACGCGTTCCAGCCAACCGATGGGGGTGATCATGGATAGCAGCAGATGTAATTCGGCATGCTCTTTTACTTGCGACTGAATGAAAATGGCGCACTTGTCGGGGTCGAGACCGGCAGCAATATAGTCCGCCGCGAGCTGCAACGAATAATCGGCGATCAGCTCCGTGCGATCATACATCGTGGTGAGCGTGTGCCAATCGACGATGCAGCAGAACATCTCGTAGTCATTTTGCAGGCGCACCCATGGGCGCAGGGCGCCTTCCAGATTTCCAAGGTGCAACACGTTCGTCGGCTGCATGCCGCTCAATAATCGCTTCTGTGACAAGTACTTACTCCGTTACTTCTAAAATAATCCGGACATCAACGGTCGATAGATCGCCAGCACTGCCGGCATGATCAAGGAGCTGATCAGCCCCGGAGCCATGATCACCGCACCGAAAAAAACTATTCCACCGTATGCCCGATTCCAGTCCTGATATCTAGCAGCCTGCTCGGAGGGCAATACTGCCTGAATGACCCAGTGCCCATCCAATGGTCCAATCGGAATCATATTAAAAAAGGCCAGCGCCAGGTTAACGGCAACGCCTGTTCGCATGAAAAATCCAATCGGTGACCCCAAGACCATGGAAAAAGTCAACCTGTACAACAAGGCGAAAACCAATGCCTGCAGGATGTTTGAAATCGGACCTGCAATGGCAACTTTTCCGCCATCTATTCGCGGATGGGCAAAATTTCGCGGATTTGTCATAACCGGCTTGCCCCAGCCGATGCCAAATCCGGTGATGGTAGTAATTACCATCATGATCGTTCCCAACGGATCAAGGTGGTCCGGCGGAAGCAACGAGATTCGACCCTGCCCTCTTGGTGTCGGATCGCCGAGCTTGTCTGCCGTGATGGCATGCGAGAACTCATGAATCGTGATGGCGATGATCAACACCCCGATGGTAAGGATAAATGCCTGAAGATCAAAATTCCGAAAGAGACTATCCATATCGACCTTTTATTTCCGTTTCGACTTTCCGGCAAGTCGCGCTGGAATACGTTCTCGCTTGATGATTTCTGCAAGCGTTTCGCGCTCCACAATGACTTCCGCGCGACCGTTGTTTACCAGCACAACCGCAGGTCGTTGCAACTTATTATAGTTGCTGGCCATGACGTGATTGTAGGCGCCTGTGGTCTGCACAGCAAGAATATCTCCGGGTGCGAGATCGGGGACTTTCACATCCCGAAAAAGTGTATCCGTTTCGCAGTGCTTACCTGCGACGGTGACGACCTTTTCCGCAGCATCATTCATCCGATTGGCCGCTAAAACAGAATACTCAGCTTCATAGAGCTGTGGTCGCGGATTGTCAGAGAGTCCGCCGTCGACTGACACATATGTCCGCTTTTTCGGAGCTTCTTTGATCGGTACGGTTTTGATGGAACCAACTGTGTATAGCGTGGTCCCTGCCTCCGCGACAATGCTCCTGCCCGGTTCCTGCTGCAAAACTGGTCTCCCAAGCACGTGTTTATCTAACCGCGTGATCAACTGACCGACGAGGGATTCCGCAAACTCCTCCGCGCTGGGCGGATTGTGTTCTTCCAAATAACGAACGCCGAGTCCGCCGCCAATGTTCACGACCGCACAATCGAGTCCGATGTTCTTCTTGACGGATGCCATGAGATCGATCATGGCGTCAATTGCGGTCAGATGGGAATCGTTATCCAGCAACTGCGATCCCACGTGACAGTGGATTCCGTCGAAATGAAGTCCCGGAATCTCGGAAATCTGGCGAATGCCCTCAAGTGCGGAGCCGTCCTTGATGTTGAAACCAAATTTGGTATCCGCTTGCCCTGTGCTGATAGCCTTGTGCGTATGCGGATCGACTCCCGGGGAACATCGCACGAGCACCGAAGTCTGCTTTTTGTGCCCAAGAGTGAGCTCACGCAGCATCTCGATCTCAAGAAAGTTGTCGACCACGATGTGGCCAATCTTACTCTTCAGAGCGAACTGAAGTTCTTCACGGGACTTGTTGTTACCGTGCAGATTAATTCGTTTTCGGGGGAAACCGGCTTTCAATCCGACAAAAAGTTCGCCCATAGAAGCCACATCGAGGTTGTATCCCTCTTCTTCCACGATCTTGCACATCGCCATGGTTAGGAATGACTTGCCCGCAAAGCAGATGACGTTCTT
>JBDUAM010000534.1:0-14357 GCA_040004655.1 Chthonomonadales bacterium
ATCTGGTGATTGCGTTGGAGGGGATTGAACCTGCCAAAAAGGCCACTCTATCAGACGCCGAAGTCAAACGCCGTGTCGTCCAGGATATCAAACTTACTCGGATGCGGCCGACAGCGGAAGTCCTAAGAGAGCTATTTGATGCAGCCACGATAGAAGTCTCACCACCGCTAGCTAAAATGCACATTGAAGCGCTGCTCTTCCCAGAACAATTTGGGCTGAAAAGTAAGAAGTAGTTCGGGTGAGAAATTCTCTGGTAGCGTCCTTTGTTTTTCTGGGAAACGCGTAGGTAGCCACCCGCTTTGACAACAGCGCGATCAGTCCTATTGCTCGCCATCCATGCCGATTACTCTGTCACTGATAGTTCGGCATTGCACGTCTTGCGGATTTGTTCGACTGACATCATGATTGCAGGGTGGATTGGCGACCATCTGGGACTATTCCAAATCACAGCAAGCTCAGAACTTCCCTTCACTCTATCAATATCGCATTCGCGACGTTATTCTGTTCATGCACTCCTCCTTTCCGTATCGGGTCGTCACGTTCCAACCATTTGACAAACCCGAACTAATTTGTTATCATGTTTGCAGAGCGACAAACTAATTCGGCACGGGAGGCAGAGATCATGCGAAACATAGAAATATTGACAACCATATACAACTCTGCCCGCCCTGCGGCTGAAGGCGCAAACTCTTTCGAGACCGAATGATCTTAACCGGCCATTCCTCACGCAACATCCTTCTTCGTTCCTTCATCGCCCGGGCGGCGCGGTTCGCACGGGCTTTTTCACGCCTCGGGGTTTCCCGTGGCTAAAATCGGAATGGAGAAAAAACTGTCAACCAATAGGATTGATGGACTTGTATTAAGCGCAATCAGCGGGCTATACATTGTTCAGACCGGCGACCAGGTTCTGGACTGCTCCCTGCGCGGCAACCTGAAAAAGAACTTTACGTACAGCACCAGCGACAGTCGAGCCAAGCGGGTCACTCGGGCAAAACATCCGCACACCAATGACACGGTGGCGGTGGGCGATCGAGTTCGACTGACTTTGGGATCGAATAATTCCGGCGTGATAGAAGAGATTCTTCCACGTAAATCCAGCTTCGCTCGCAGCGGATTTCGCGGGCAGGAGCAGACGGTGGTCTGCAATCTGGATCAGATATTCATTGTCTTCGCGTGCTCTGAACCTCGACCCGACCCCTGGAAAGTGGATCGGTTCCTCGCGGCAGCGGAAGCGGAAGATATCAATACGATCATCATCGCGAACAAGGCCGACCTCTTGCCGCTGGAAGATATTCCGGCCATCTTTGAGGAGTGGTCTCGCGTGGGTTACCGCGTGATCATCACCAGCACGCACACTGAGACCGGTATGGATGAACTTCAGGAGGCGCTGGTGGGCAAGATTTCCGCGTTTGTCGGTCCGTCCGGCGTCGGAAAGTCGAGCCTGCTCAACACCCTGCACCCCAATCTGAAGCTGCGAACCAAGTCGATTGGTTACGTTACATTTAAGGGCAAGCACACGACTACGGCGTCGCAACTAATTCCGTTGGAATGTGGCGGCTGGGTCGCGGATACCCCCGGGTTGCGCAACCTCGACCTCGTCGAGACGGACCGCACCTTCGTATCGTACTGTTTCCCTGAGATGGCTCCTTTGATCGGCAAATGCCGATTTGAGGACTGTCGACATGAAGCCGAACCCGATTGCGCCATCAAAAACGCGGTAGAGAGCGGCGAGATTTCCAGTCGACGTTACGAGAGTCTGCTCGCAATGTCCGTCCCGGCAGGCGCTCAGCCGTCGCATCGGTAACTACCCGATTATGATCTCAATCCCGAATTCCCCCGGATTTGGTTGGACCATTCGCCGTTCGGTTCGACTGATCTGGGAGAATCTGGGGTTGGTTGTCCTCATCTCCGCCCTCACAACCATCGCCGCACTGCCGGCCATTTCGCTGACCATTGTTGGACTTGGAATGCCTCCCGTTCACCGATTGATCACATTGTCGGGAGCATTTCTTTGCTGGGTTCTTCTCGTTCCGTCAGCCCAATTTGCAGGCGCGGAATTGGCGTTGCGAGCCATTCGTGGAGAAGAGCGAGACGTATTTCAATTCTTCAAAGCGTTCAAGCAGGGGTACGTCGACCGGCTCGGGATCGGCGCCATCCGCAGCATCTTCTACCCCGCCGTATTTGCAAATGTGCAGTTTTACTTCCACCTCTCCAAATCCGCCGGACTGATCTCCACAGTGGTCGCGTTTTATGCGCTCTCTATATGGTTGGTCTGGGGAATGTACCTTTACGCGGTCAAAATATACGCACCTCGAATAGAATCTGATGCGTTGCCATCTACCAATAAATTGGCGTGGTTATTCGTGGCATCGAGTGTCGCCTACTCGTTTGGAATGCTCGCAATGCTGCTGGTAGTCACGATTGCTTTAGGAGTGACGGGGATTGGACTAGCCCTACTCGCTCCGGGCATCTGGGCGATGGTATCCGCACAGGCAACCTACGATCAGTTCCTGCGCTTCAGTCTGATAAAAGATGATCTATTGTCGGGCAACGATGTCGACAAATAACAACTACTTTTTCAGCGTAACTTTCAACATATGCAGCCAGTATCGCTCACTGTCGACATACGTCACGTAAATTACCCGCCCACCATCTTCCGATAGTTCCGGATGTTCCTTGCCCGCGTAGCAGAATCCCTTGCCCAGCACCCGATGCGGTGCACTGATCTCGGAGATTGTAGTATACGGCCCCCACGGATTCGGTGCGACGCTAATTCGAATGCGATCCGATATTCCCATGGAATGCACGGCAAGGTATCCACCGACATAGTCGTTCCAGTGAATAGAGAGTTCTGTGGGAAAGTCATCAAGGCCCGCGACTGGAACCGCGTGGTCCCTGTTGGTCGACCATTTTGGCCCGTAAGAAGACCCGGTCATATACTCATATGCGCTGGAATCTGAAATCTTTGATTTTGAAACCCTTGCCATTCGACTGGCTCGTCCGTGGTTCTTCGTGTCGATGCCCACAAGGTAGATGTAATCCGATGATCGTTCCGTGACTATCGCCGACCCGTAGACCGGACTCTTAGCCGAGTCTCTCCACCAGAGGTCCTCTTTTATGGATGAAGGTAGTCGCTCGAAGTGTAGGTCGTCGAGATTGGGTGCGTCAGCGACGGCAAGTCCGTTGCCTTCCCATTTGAAATCGAGGGGACCACCTCCGGTTGTGTTGACTCTGCCGTAGTATAAGTAGATTCGCTTTGCAGTGGCATCATACCAGCTTCCAAACGGCCAGATGCGAATATTCTTGCTCTCTCCCGCTCGATTTGGGAGCAGGGCGCGCGCCAGACCGATTGCAGGATCGGTGATGAACTGGTACTTCGAGAGCGGAGTCACCCCCTTACCGGAACTTACCAAAAGCCCGCAGTTACTCAGGTCGCCCACGACATCTTTGTGCGCTGCCATTGGGGATAACAGAAATACGTCGCCGAAAAACCAGAGGGTTTTGTTCCCGATCGGGAGGGAGTACCCGGCATCGGTTCCGTTGACTCCAGCCGGATTATCTGTAAAGAGCAGGCCTCGATTCTCTACCTTCTCCACGGTAATCTTTGCCTGACCGCTAACCCGATCCGATAGGGCCACCGACGCGATGATACAAACCGACAAAACAAATGAATTCTTCATAGAGCCTATTTCGTCTTAAGCAATGGCCTATCCTGTTCGATGTGTATATCACAGGTGAGCGGGCCTGCCAGTTATGGTAGAATCAAATCATTAAGCCGCACCAAAAATCTGGAGCAATTTCCGTTGAA
This sequence comes from Chthonomonadales bacterium, assembly GCA_040004655.1. Taxonomy (GTDB): domain Bacteria; phylum Armatimonadota; class Chthonomonadetes; order Chthonomonadales; family CAJBBX01; genus JBDUAM01. Next base: position 3,809 of record JBDUAM010000534.1, read on the forward strand.
TACCTCCCAGACTCTCGTCATCATTCCCACCTACAATGAACGTGAAAACGTCGAAACCATCGTGCCCGCAGTGTTTAAAATGCTGCCGGACGCCGACCTTCTGATTGTAGATGACGACTCGCCCGACGGCACCGCCGATCGCGCACAGGAGTTGTTCGGCAGCGACCCTCGATTTCACATCCTTCGACGAACGGGTCCGCGCGGATTGGGTCGAAGTTATGTCGATAGTTACGCGTACGCACTCGAATCGGGATACAGTCGAGTCGTGCAGATGGACGCCGATTTTTCCCACAACCCTAAGTATCTCCCGGACATGGAAAAAGCATCAGCGAATGCGGACGTAGTCATGGGCTCCCGCTACTGCCCAGGCGGTGGTGTGGAAAACTGGCCCTTCCGGCGCAAACTTCTAAGCCGATTCGCGAATAAGTATGTGTCGGTCATTACCGGTGTACAGGTTCGCGACGCCACTGCGGGATTCCGCTGCTACACTCGCCGCGCGCTCGAGCGAATTCATGTCGAAGAAGTCGTCTCCAATGGCTACGCCTTCCAGGTGGAGATGACGTACCGGGCGGCCATCGCCGGTATGAAAGTAGTAGAAATCCCCATCATCTTCACAGACCGCGCCGTCGGCGTGAGCAAAATGACGCAATCCGTTATCATGGAATCTATTCTGATGCCGTGGCGATTGCGCTTTGCCCTGCGAAATTCCAAAACGCTGCGCTCCGCCCCACCCACAAAATAGTCGAAGCAAACCAAGGAATTGATCCAAATGAACCAATTAGAAGCAAGTCTCCTGACGCTCATAACGGAGACCGCAACCAATATGCCCGCCGATGTTCGCAAGGCAATCGCTGCCGGCACCGAACGCGAACTGAAGGGTACCCAGAGCCTGCAGGCGCTGCACGTCATCAACAGAAATATCGACATGGCCAAAGAGAACGTGCTGCCGATTTGCCAGGATACAGGCATGCCAACTTTCCACATTCATTGCCCGGTTGGGGTGAATCAGCTCGTTATTCGAAAAGCCATTGAAACAGCCATTATTGAAGCCACGAAGACCGGCAAACTGCGACCTAACTCCGTCGATTCCATTACCGGCAAAAACTCGGGATTCAACATCGGACCAGGCAGCCCGGTAGTCCACTTCGACCAGTGGGAAGAAGATGAGATTGAAGTTTTGCTGCTGCTGAAGGGTGGCGGCTGCGAAAACAAAAATATTCAATACTCCCTGCCAACCGATCTTCCCGCGCTCGGCCGGGCTGACCGTACGTTAGAAGGGGTATACAAATGTATCCTGCATTCCGTTTGGCAGGCTCAGGGCCAGGGCTGTAGTCAGGGCTTTATCGGGGTCGGAATTGGCGGTGACCGAACCACCGGATATGCCCATGCCAAAGAGCAACTCTTCCGCGATGCTGGCGACATGAATCCCATCCCTGAACTTCGCGAGATGGAAGAAAAAGTCATGGCCAACGCCGACAGCCTGGGAATCGGCACCATGGGATTCGGGGGCGCGGTGACGCTTCTCGGCTGCAAGATTGGCGCCATAAATCGACTGCCCGCATCCTTCTTTGTGTCGGTCGCCTACAACTGCTGGGCTTACCGTCGACTTGGAGTTCGGATCAATCCTGAGACTGGCGAAATCAACTCGTGGAAATTCCGAGCGGACCATCCGACGGACATGTCGGATGGCCTCATTGCCAAGACCGGCAAAGAGATCATCCTGCAGACTCCGGTCAGCGACGAGCAAGTCCGAAGCCTGAAAGTCGGCGACATGGTTATCCTCAACGGACCCATGTTCACTGGTCGAGACGCCCTGCACAAGTATCTGATGACCCACGACTCTCCGTTCGACCTAACTGGCGCGGCGCTTTACCACTGCGGTCCCGTTATGTTGAGGGATGAAGACGGAGTCTGGCATGTGAAGGCTGCGGGTCCGACGACTTCGGCTCGCGAAGAACCCTATCAGTCCGAAATTATGAAGAAGTTTGGCGTGCGCATCGTGATCGGCAAAGGCGGTATGGGCGCGAAAACTCTCGCCGGATTGAAAGAGAGCGGAGCGGTCTACCTGAATGCCATCGGCGGTGCCGCGCAGGTCTATGCCGAGAATATCACCGCTGTCACCGGCGTTAGTTTTCTGGATGAGTTCGGCGTGCCAGAGGCGATGTGGCGACTTCAAGTAGAGGGATTTATGGCGGTGGTAACGATGGATTCCCACTGCAACAGCCTCCATGCCGATGTCGAAGCCGAATCGCTTGTTCGATTGGGCGAATTGGCGACTGCCGGATGAGTATATCAGAAGAACAGAGAACCGAAACTGCGGTGACGATGGTAGAGGGATTCAATGCTGTCCAGTTCGACCGCGTACACTCCTGGCTAACAGAGACCTATTGGAGCCCCGGCATCTCGAAAGATCGCGTGATGAGAGCCGCGGAACATTCGTCATTAATTGTTAGCGCATTTCTCGGAGACCAGCAGGTTGGTTATCTGCGGGTTGTCTCCGACAAAACCCACTTCGGATACTTCTGTGATGTCATCGTCTCCCCCGATCATCGTGGCAGAGGGATTGGTCGAACCATGGTCCAATACGCTCTCGGTCACCCGGAATATGCCGGTATGCGACGATGGATGCTCGCCACGAAAGATGCTCACGGCGTCTATGAGGGAGTAGGATTTTCTCTGCTCGACAATCCAGAGAACTGGATGATTCTTCGACCGGAGCCAGTGGGATAAGCTTTGATCGCGATAAGAGGCAGGTTCTCGTTGGTCGTACTTCTGCCACTTCTGTTCGTGGCTGGATGCCGACATAAGGTTGTTTCAGGCCAGGCGAAGGCACCGCCGTCAACTGCTCAGCCGGATACATCTTATCAAGACATGCTTCCCGCCGTTTCACACGATGGTTCACGCGTCGCATTCATGCGAGTATATGCCGACAGTTGCGTCCAACTTTGCCTCGCGGACATCAAGTTGCAGCACGTCGAGGCACTCACGATTCCAGATCTCCTTGGACATGATCGACCCCTGCGTGGTGACCGCACACAATACTATCCTCTGGATAGACCCGCATGGTCCCCGGATGATTCGATCATCGCGTACCCAGCCTCGGAGTGGTTTGAACTGGAAGACGGGGAGTCGCAACCCGGCCTGGCGATCAATGGTTTCGATCTCAAAGCTCACCGAATAGTCCCGTTGGCCATCCACCCCGATCTCAAAGAAGATCCTTATTACTGGTTCCACGATCCCCAGTGGTCGGCAAATGGCAAGTATCTATCTGTTATCGGGGAAGGTTCAGCCGGTCAAACGGAGCTCTTTTTACGAAGAGTCGGCGACAATTCGCCAAAATTAAAAAGCTCGAACCCGGAATCTAAACGCGACAGGGGTAGCGTCTCATGGAGCCCAACTGGAAACAGGCTGGCTATTCGCGAAGGGGTTCTAGCCGCTGTATCCGCCGACCCTGTGGAGATTCTGCGCGTGATGGAACCCGGAGGAACGACTTCGTTTGAAGTCGCAAGAATCCGAACGGAAGACGCCCGAAAGCTATTTGGTCTGGATAGGAATGCAATCATCTCGCCTCGAATTCTCAATACATGCTGGAATCCGGAGGGGACGGAGATCGCTGTATCGATAACAACTGATCCCAAAACTACTTCGACGTGCAAGACCTTTTGGGTTAGCTCAATTCCGACTACACAAAAGTTAGAGCACGCAAAGACTCCAGACCGTTGGCTTCATTGGCAAGAACAGGTATGTTGGGGACTGAATGTGAATAAAGAACAGATAATTGCATACATTAATATGATTGGAACTGACGCAGCCGGAAGCTGGAAAACGAAGATGCCTTCCGGCGATTTTGATCTATCTCTTCCTAATATGACTTACATTTGCGCAAATCCCGGCCGCCGGGGCACTAATGGAGAGATAATGCTCTCAGCGATTTTTGTGAATGAATTTCGCAAGTAGTTCTATCAAAATATCAACCTAACGGGATCACCACCCGTTCCCTTGCGCGCGTTCGGGAGACTTCCGCACCATCTAAAGTAATCGCATACCCCTCTGATGCATCCCACTTCACATTTACTGAATGCCCTCGATACCGAATATCCTCGATCTCAAACGACTGCACATCAAACGGCAGCGGATCGAGAACTAACTCGTTCGCACCGGTGGGCTGAATGCCAATCAGGTATCGCATCATTAGATCAAGCACAAAAGAGTGCTGGTAATCATCAATTCCCCGATACATACTCGGCGCGCCGGTGAGAGGATTGTAGTGCTCGAAGGAGTTGGGTCGCTCGGGATCGCCATCAAAGAAGAGCATCTTCACAAACCGGTGAATGAGGTCTGCTGCCTCGGCTTTCAGGTCCGAGTCCAGATGCAACGCAGCCTGTGCCAGGGCATCTGCGACATGCGAAGTCGACATTGGCCAGGATCTGCCGTTCCATGGGCACGACATTCGTCGACCCTTCCATTCGCCTTCTGAACTAAAATTCGGATCATCCAGACTGCTCGCCGGAACGGGAAATTTGGTCGCAAACTCTTCCAGGTTCAGCAAGTGTTTTTTAATCGCGTCAAGCTGATCTGCCCCAGCGGCATCAGACATAAACGGATAAAAACCGACCGCCGCCTTAACGTCAGAACGCTTGCCGGTATCCGGCACAAAATCAAAGAAGAACTCTTCTTCGGGGTCCCACATTTTCGCTAACATCGCCGTTCGGGTTTCGCCGGACTTTCGCTTCCAGACGGCCGCCTCTTCTACCTTCCCAAGCGCTTCCGCCATTTCGACCAACGCCCGTTGAAGCTCGTAGATGTAACACGTCGCATCGACGCCTTTCAGCCGAAACTGCCCCCACTCATCCGCCGCTGCGTCTGCCGCGAGGTATCGAGACATATACTCCTGCCCGGTCTCGCCCTGATCGACAATGTCAAAAAGGTGGCTGTCCTCGCGATCACGGTCACGCTCAAAATATTCGGCGTATCGCGCCAGATCTGGATAGACCCGATCGATCCAGCTCATATCGCCCGTAATGTGGAAGATCTGAAGAGCGCCTTTTCCCCAGTTCGCGTGATAGAATCCGCGCGTGTGCCTCCAGAGGTAGAGGTGTCCGGGTAGATACCCACTGTTCTCCTGCGCAGCAAATAAGCCTTCCAAACAGCCGAACGCGAGGGAGGGATCCTTCCTCCAGCTCGCTTCCAGCATGTGACATTGCGCCGAGTAAGAGACGTGACTCCGGAATCCGCCTATGCCCTCAAATACACAGGGAAACGGAAATCGAACACCCTCTTCGCCAGGAATCTGGTGGCCACCGAGGTTGACCTGTAGCAGGCGAATGCCATACCACCGATACCAGTAATACTTCTGCAGATGCGGGTCTGAGCAGGTGAAGTAGGGCGCACCGGCAAACCAGTTCTGCCAGTTGGCTCGACTGACTGCGGCGGCGTCTTGTTGTAAATCGTTCTGAAGGTGAAGCAGCGCTCTGTTCTTGTCCAGATTGAGCGCTGCCCCGAACTGAATGGTTCGCGTCTCACCCACCGGCACTTCCAGCGTGTAATGAAGACAGAGGTGCAGATGTCCCTCAGGAGAATCACCTTGCAACTCAGCTTTTGGACTGCCGGTAAGTCGACCATCTTGAAACAACTCCGGCACTATGGATACGGCCCAATCCGGCGAAGGATCGGTCTTCTGCGCGACCTTCAGACACGAAGAAGTCGGCGACGCGTTTCCGCCAAGCGAGATATAGAGCGAGTGCGTCTTGTCCCGAGCAGCATCCGCTTTCGAATTGCGCTCTCCCCATCCACCGTTTTCTGCGGGACGATCTGCGTAAGGCGAATCCCCATAGTTCACCGAATGCGTAAACGAGAAGAAATCCCCGGCTCGGGCCGCTTCGGTCACGCGAGCAACGTTCTCCCCAGCCCGTGGCATGGCGACATCCTGCAGACTCCAGAGAATGAGATGCAGCGATCGATGCTTTTTGCCATCGTTATAAATGGTGATTCTGGAGGTCAGAGTGTCGTTTGGAGTGATGACCTTATCTTCGCGGATGCGAAGTCCGTCCGGCGTTGAGTGAGTCTGCGTCAGGGCATCCGGTGTCCAGCGTCGACCATCGCGTTTGATAGTCAGCGGTCGCTCATCCTCGCCCAGCATCAGAACGGTGAAAAGGCGTTCCAACCGAATGTCGACAAAATAGGACTCATCCCAGAAGCCAAAACTATCGAGATTTCGCGGGAAGGCTGGCGCAAACATGGCTCCGCGACCCCCGCCGAGGTACCACTTATCACTTCGTTCAAGATATTCAAGGGGATCAAGCCGCGTTGCCAAAAGGTGTTCCTGCCTGACGTAATTGATGGTTTTAAGTTCGACAAACAGGATCGCGGAACCTGCCGAAAGTCCCCCACGATCACGGCATATAGTGTAAAATGGGAGAGCAATCCACCACTGAATGGCAACCCATGGCGACCTCCAAGACTCCCCGCAAACCAACTCTCAGCCCTACCAGAATCAACGCCTATCTCGATTGCGCGATGAAGTATCGGTACATCTACCTTGAGAAGATCGGTCGATTTTTCTTCAAGCCGCGAGCCGGATTAAGTTTCGGATCAACTCTCCACCAGGTTCTTCAGACGTTTCACGAGGGCGGCGCGCAGCAGGATCCCGCGGAACTCGTGGAACAAGTAGAGACCCGATGGATTTCCGCAGGGTACAACTCACCCGAGCAAGAGCATGAGTACCGCGAAGCCAGCGTCGGAATTGTCCAGCGATACCATGACGTCGCCATTGAGCGGATCGAGACCGGAGTCGTCACGCTCTTCACCGAAAAGACCATCTCAACAGACATGGGAACCTTCAAACTCTCGGGACGGGTGGATCGAATTGATCAGCACCCTGACGGCACGCTGGAGATCATCGACTACAAGAGTGGCCGAATGGACGTCACGTCCGAAGAAGTCGGCGCCAGTCTCGCGATGAACATCTACGCCCTAATCCTCGCACGAAACTATCCCGGCATGCGGGTTCGCACTACCATTCATGCCCTGCGGAGTGGCGCAGAGGCATCTGCCGAGATGTCGTCCGAAGAGCTTGCCGACTTTGAAAATCATATTCGTACGATCGCTGAGGAGATACTCTCCCGTGACTTTGAGAATGTTGAACCACATCGAATTGATTATTGCCAGTACTGCGATTTTCTACCGAAGTGTGAACGTTGGTTCCAGCAAATGGAGGATTGATCCAGGACCAACTGCCATAAACTGGGTACCTTTGCAGTTCCATAAGTGATATAATCTATTGTCCAACGTTGGAATCTAATCCCCTGTATCCCTGAATTTCATTGTTGCAATTCCTGAAATAATCCCTAGAATAAGATCAACAAACTGAAAATCGGCATCTACAATCTCTATATGGCAAGCCTGGGTGGTGGCGAGAAACAGACCCTCGTGCTCGCCGAACATCTCAGCAAGTCACACGAAGTCTATCTCTTCACCGTTACCCATATTGACAGGGCTTATGTCGAGAACTACTTTGATGTTGATCTGTCAAAAGTCAAGATTGTTGAGTTAAGGGACCCAACACACACATTGAAGTGGGTTCCGGGTATTTCTCGGCTCTACTTCCACCGATTGCACAATGTTCATTACTGGCACATTCGTGAATTCAAGTTAGATGTGTTCATCAACTACACCTATGGCAGTCAGCTCCAAAGTCCTGCTAAATATGGAATTTACATGTGTATGTTCCCGGTCGAGATGTTTTTGGACAAAGATCGCTTGAAGAAGATGCCAGCTTTCATGAAGTCGATGTTGAAGACATTCGGATTCAAGATACTCAATCGAGAGCTTCAGGCTTATGAATCCTACGATGTTATCACCGCCGTTTCTGACTTTACAGCACACTGGATCGAGCAGATCTGGGGCAGAACTTCCGTACCGGTATATGCGGTTTGCGATCCAGTTGGTCGAGGAGGACCAAAAGAAAAGATCATTCTCAATGTGGGTCGATTCGCTCGGCTCAACCGTGATTATCACCACAAACGACAGGATGTGATGGTCAATCAGTTTTTGAAGATGACCGACCTGCACAAGGATGGATGGCAGCTCCATTTTGTTGGCAGCCTGAAAGCGGACGATGAGACTGGAAAGGAATACGCCGACACTCTCAAGGCTGCCGCTGGGAACGCCCCAATCCATTTCCATCTCAATGCGCCTCGTGATGTGCTGCTCGACTTTCATCGCCGAGCTTCCATCTACTGGCACGCAACGGGCTACGGAAATCACGCTGACGATTCCCCACACGCTCAGGAGCACTTTGGCATTACCACAGTAGAATCAATGTCCGCAGGAACCGTGCCGGTCGTGATCGATTCTGGTGGACATCGTGAGACCGTGCTACCAAACGTGAATGGCATTCTCTGGAAAGACATTGAAGAGATGGAAGCAGCCACTCGAATGCTCGCGAATGATCCGGAGTTGCTTGCGAAGTACTCGGTCGAAGCCGAGAAGGCTGGGCATCGGTATGATCGAGCGGCATTTGGCGCTCGTATGGATGAGATTTTAGCGTCGCTGTAAATTGTGGTGGTAAAATTACATTTAAGGCCTTCTATGAACAATAAATCGAAAATTAGCACAACTGACGCGAGTTCCCATATCGCAACTATTTTGGATCGCTGGGAAAATGGCGAAACCATTGATGGTGCTCGAGAGGATATTCCAAAGGACACATCGAAACGGATCAAAAGCGCGACGACAAAGCAATATGTGGATGCGATCTCGGCGCTCCAAGATTTGCGTAAGGGCATTACGCTCGGAAACTATTCTGTTCGTGAACTTATTGATGAAGGTCGCCGCTAACCGACTAATCAAGTCACATCAGTTCTGGCGTCGGCCTAACTTTCCAGGTGCTTGTACCCTAGGTATTGTCGGCTCTCTTTGGGTCTAGAAGGCGATCTTAGAGACCGCCGAAAACGCCGCCGCCTTCTTGTTTCCAGATGTTATAGCCGTCCAGTTCGTCTTCAGTAACTGGCGAGTCCATCATAAAAACTGGTTGCCAGGCATAAACAAAGTCTCTCCGATGAATTGGTATATGACCAACACAGAAGCCTTGCTCTTTCAAGTTCTGGCCTAAATTAGCATCATTATCTAAATCATCCAAATTATGCCCGCCCGATGCAAACGCTTTTGGATCTACTTCGGCAGGACGTGTTTTGAAGTTGTTGTTATAAACGCGAATATGAACAACTTCAGGCTCCAAAACCAAAATCTTTACCATACCAAAATTAGCATCGTCCTCGCCCTTGTAAAACGAATACAGGGCGCCGGCCTTTAAATCTCCAATTGGGGGATCAGCATCGCCCTGCTCGCGTTGCGCTCCAAATCTACCAAATAGTTTTTTAAAGAATCCACTCATATTGCCTCCTTTATAACACTTCTAGTTTCCCAATCATTTGTCGTCTGTTCAACTGTGGTGTGTTAGGTGCAAGTGCAAGTCCGGTGGCGTCGCGATCGAGTCACAAAGTTATGGACATGTCGTGACACAGCAGACAGCCGCGTGCATGCACGAAAACCTCGTGACGGACACACTTCCCGAGGCTAGTCGGCTCATGGGCCCAATCTGACTTGCCAGGTCCGGTAGTATTATCGAGGGAATATGCCTCGACAATAACCCGGAACTCTTTGAGATTGTCCGCAACGACCGGCGGGTCGTAATCGAGCGCGTTCCAGCGGTGTCGAGTCAGCGCCACATCGATAACATGGAGCAGGAACGCCTTCTGCGTTGCGAATTGCGTCGGCTCCCATGCGATCTCATCGAGGTCGAAACCGACCGTCCCCGCACCGAAGACTGCCTGATCATTGTCGGCTAGCCAGACCATCATTTCGCACTCCCATCCTGAGCGCGCAAGATCCGATCCCGCGAGTAACAACACACTCAGAAATACGGATGTACCGCCGTTGCTCATCCAGAGGCTCAGTCCGGCACGGTTATAGGTGAAACAGTTCCCCATTGCAACTCCCTAGCCTGCACAACCACCAAAAAACCCGATCCCACAAACTGGCTAGGCATCATTGTTTGGTGAGGAATCCGAAATCTCATGCAAATGGTCAAGAATCGACGTGCCGTCTGGCAACCCACCCCAACTCTGTCCAGTCCAGTCCCACATCTTCTCAATCAGTAGCTCCTGTGGTGGCCCAAACTCAGGTTCCTGCACGTAGCCGCGAATAAGGTAAAGGACGTTCATGGTCCTAACTCTGCCGGTGATGATGCCCTCATCGACCCGCACGGTGGACTCGATAATGATGTCCCTGCGGACGTCGCGGGCAATGAACCGACAAATTGTCTCGCCCTCTTGAAACTTGGGGCGACGTTTCCGACGCTGAAATATCTTAAACATGTCTCAATATCCTCGACCCGCTCAAATCTATCGACCAACAATCAGTTCCCACAAGGACTGGATGAAATCCTTTAGCCGAACAGGACCGGATGGTGGGACTGCCGTTTTTTGCATGACTGGCTGCCACTTGTTCTCGGTTTCGTCACCCATGTTCGACCATGTTCGATCTATTT
>JBDUAM010000174.1:0-4231 GCA_040004655.1 Chthonomonadales bacterium
TTGGACCCGGGATTACGGATCCGCTGAACGCTACGAGCGTTCCGTCTTGCCGAAATGCAACTGGATGCCGAAGACTGCAAGCTTTGCGGTGTTTCAGACAGTATCTACAAAGCCTGCAGATTTTGTGGGAAATAATTCCACGGCAGAGATATTTATTGATCCAACTGGGAAGTTTGTATATGGATCAAACCGCGGAGACAACAGCCTTGCATGCTTCGCCATTGACCCGGCCAAAGGAACGCTCACTCTGGTGGGCCATACGCCAACCCAAGGGAAGATCCCACGGAGTTTTATGATGGATCCCTCAGGCACTTTTTTGATTGCAGTTAATCAAGAGAGTAACGATTTGTATGTCTTTAAACGTAACATCAAATCCGGCGAACTTACCCTCACCGAATCGAGCGCTTTTGTCAATCGACCGGTGTGCGTAATTTTTGTCCCAAAGTAATACGAGTCAAAAGTTGAAAAATACACCAATCGGTGGTGACATTCTTCCCACTCATTGGGGTAGAATGGGCCATAGATTTAATAAATCTAATGTTTCCATCGGAAGCAATCGCCCGTCTTTATAGTTGGTGTTTCAAAGAATCACAAATATGGTCAGGAAGGACATGCCGATTTGAAGATCTTCCCCCTTCGGTCCCTAGTCCTGGGCGCACTGATTGCCCTTCAAATTCTCTCCGCAGGTTCCGCACAAGCGTCTAAGAATATCCGAGTAGGTCACGGCGATTCTGTGGACAGCCTTGCCCGTAAATATCACGTAGCCAAAAAAGATATCGCCAAAGCTAACCACATCTCTGAGGACGCAGTTCTTCGAGACGGTCGAAAGCTTATCATTCCCGATCCGCCAAAAACGGTGAAGCGCGGTGCAACTATGCATCGAGTGGGAGTGATACGGGCCGACCGAATTGCGGTTCGACTTGGTCCAAACGAAAGCTACCGGCGCGCCGTGCTTGTTGATCGAGGATATCAACTGGTTGTCACCCGCAAAGCTGGTGAATGGTATCAGGTCACTACACAGACGGGTCGAATTGGTTGGGTTCGAAATGATTTCCTCGCACTTGGCAAGAATGCTCCGACCACTCAGGTGGCATCGCACAACAAAAAGAACAAAACTCGACTGGCCCGCCACAATTCAGACGATGAACAACCCCGATCCAGTAGACGAAGTAAGCGGTCCCGCAGGGTTATTGCCTCCCACCATCGAGCTCGATATCGTGTTGCTGTGCATCACAGATCGCGTAGGTCGAAAAACGGTCGACCGGAAGCAGATGCGCCAGAGACGGAGAGCGAAGTCGTTCAGACGGCCTATGCTTACCGAGGTACGCCGTATCACTTTGGCGGAACCTCCAAGAGCGGATTCGACTGTTCTGGTCTGACGCAATACGTTTACAAGAAGAAGGGTGTCTCACTGCCCCGTACGGCTGCAGAGCAGTTTAACAAGGGCAAGAAGGTCTCTGGCGGTAAGATGAAGCCTGGCGACCTGGTCTTCTTCCATACAACTCGGAAGGGCGTTTCTCACGTTGGAGTATACGCTGGCGAAGGTAAGTTCGTCCATGCATCCAGTGGTGGCGGCAAGGTCCGAGTGGACTCACTCAACTCCGGTTACTATCACCAGAGATTGGTCGGAGCCCGTCGAGTAGAGTAGTCTGCTGTTTATGTTCAGCGAGAAATCCCGCACTTTATGGTGCGGGATTTTTTGGTCAATGTTAAAGGGGAGGTGTTGGTCATGGATCAGAACGATCGGCGCATAGACCTTAAAGCGGTATTGAAACTGCCCATAGACGAACGCCGTTGGTTGCTAATGGAGCAGGCTGAACGGATGGCCCCACATTATGAAACGGACACTGAGTGGCGGGAATTGCAAGGTGGCGACATTGTTGAATACTGACGTCCACGAACGATAGTGTTATAAAGAGTCCCTGCACTCAAATGAAAAGCGCAGGGACTTTATTAGCTACGTATTGATTTGAGGATTTGTAAATTAGACTGGTGTATTCGTTGGCAGTCCATTCGGGAACAGGCCTCCAAATGTCTTGTCTGGATATATCGCCTGATCGAACCGCGGAAAGCCGGATTCATCAAGCGGAATGGTTGGAGCGAAGACCTTCAGATCAGCTGGAGGCGCCGTAAACCACGCTGCGAGGTTAATGGTGATCTTCTCCATGATCGGCGCAGGGAACGGCGGAACCGGTAACGGATTATCGCCCGGCACATCGCCTGCTGGGCTGTGGTCGGAATTAAACACTCCTCGCTGCTTCACAGACTTGTTGGCTGTAGCCGCACCATAGCCCGGTGACTTCAGCATTCCAGCATCCAGAGGCATCGGCTGGTAAATCGGGAATACAAGCGTAACAGGACCAGTGGCAGCCTGTTTAATATCGACAAGCGTTGTGTTCTTGACGTTGGTAAGCGCCGTACTGACTTCAGGTGTGTTGGATACGAGGAACGAGGTGTCAGTGGTCGATCTGGCCATGACGCCATCAATTCCTTTGCTGGCTCGATCCACAATATTCAACATCGCCTGCTGGGCAGCCGCGAGATACTTTGCGTCGCGCAAAGTGAGATAGGGGCTGGGCGGCAGATACTCGTCGGGCGTGAGCTTATGATCGCCATTCTTGTCGAGGTAATTGAATCCCCAAAAAGCGATGCTAGTCGGTGTATCCTTAGGAGTTATAACTCCTCCGCCTCCTCCAGCAGTTGGCGGTACAGGTGGCTCCCAGGTAGTACCGGGATCACAAACGTAGGCAAGGGAGAGATTAAGCTCAACCCGCATGGATTGGACGTATGCGTCAAAGAGATAGACTTCCGGAAGTCCGATGGTTACGGGCGCCTGACCATCAATTATTGGCAGCGTAATCTTGAAATTAGGATCAGCTTCGACCTTGCTCAGGTGCTCGGCGGCCGTATCGAGGTCTGCAAGCATCTTCTGCCGATATGCGACGTCATCGGCTCCGTAGCCATAGTAAGCGAGCATACCGGCTCTGATATCTGTAATCGGCGATAGTATTCTCAACAGAGTGTATGGATTGTCAAAGGTGTCGGTAAGTCTCCAGAACAGGCCCAATCGGGAGTGGAACGGAAGGGCTTTGGCCGAGCCGGTGGCGCCATCGGGGACCGGAGGAACGTCGGCAGAAATCGTTGTTGGCGACCCGCTGGTTCCGCGGGATGCTGATTTTGATATTCCGAGTGGAGCAGGCGGGGGACTCGGCACAATCGAATTGCCTGTATCCGGAGCTGTGGTGACACCGTCGAATTCTAATCCAACAAAACCAACGAGGGAAATGGCAGCGCCGAAATGGGCTTCGCTGCTATTCGGATTCCGCTGCAGCGCCTGTAAGAAGAGCTCAAAGGCGGAGTGAAAGTTGGTCTGGCTGGGCGCAGAGTGTCCGCTGGAGAGACTGGAAATCGCACTTCGTCCCTGTTCAAGGGCATTCTGACCAGAGGTGCCTCCGCCTCCGCAGCCAGCAAGAAGTGCACTCATCATTGTGCTCGCGCCGAGCGCGAACAATCCAGAACGACGGAATAGCGAAGCAATCATTAGCTTATCCTCCTTGAAACCCGTGCGAAACCTACCCTCTGTGCTCGGATCGTCCACCCCACAAGAGCGAGCGGGTTGCCCGAAACATCATTTGTTGTGTATAATCATCTGTAATAGTTTAGCAGACCTTCTGATGCAATCGAAGGCTGAAGACTGATCTTTTTTGAGATCGGTCTTCAGCCTTCGATTTTCCAAACTGGTAATTTCTGTCGTACATGGCAAAAGCCTATGCAACGCGAGCGATTTTGTTGGCCTTCAAGCATTTTACACAGACCTGCACCTTTTTGGTGCCACTGGCCGTTGCAATTCGGGCGGACTGAAGATTGGGAATCCATCGTCGCTTTGTTTTCTGAGCGCGAAGCTCCCACTTTCCGCCATGATGGTAGCGGATGTCCTGGCCAAACTGAACGCCTTTGCCGCAAACTGAACACTGTTTCATTGAGGACCACGTCTCCTTGCGAAATTATCATCAGGCCGTCGCACAGACGACCAAAAATCGTCGATAGACTAAATCTAACCGGGGAAGTATATCACATTTTGGCCCGTAATACAAATAGTGTGGCGACAAGTACCGAATGAATACCCAAACTGAGTTTGAACAAACTGAACTGCCGGTAACTGGCGTCTCCCTCATTGAGGTGATGCGTCCGGGCGTCGCGCCCGCAGCCAGCCCCATGACCACCGACCCCA
>JBDUAM010000508.1:0-4228 GCA_040004655.1 Chthonomonadales bacterium
TCTGGTCCCCGTGATGACCGGCTTGCCGCTACAAATTCCAGGATTCGATTCTATTCGGACCATTTTATTTGTCTCCTACCCGACGCTGCCCTCGAGGCTGATACCAAGCAACTTCTGTGCCTCGACGGCGAATTCCATTGGCAATTCACGGAAGACCTCTTTGCAGAAGCCGTTTACGATCATGTTCACTGCGTCCTCGGTGGACAGGCCCCGCTGGTTGCAGTAGAATATCTGATCCTCGCCAACCTTGGAGGTCGATGCCTCATGTTCAACTCTGGCCGTCGGGTTCTGCACTTCTATATACGGGAACGTGTGCGCCCCACACCGATCGCCCATTAGCAAACTGTCGCACTGACTATAGTTGTGGGCGTTGGTCGCCTTCTTCAGGATCTTCACCAGCCCGCGATACGTGTTCTGTCCGCGACCGGCGGAGATTCCCTTGGAGACGATGACGCTCTTTGTGTCCTTGCCGACGTGGACCATCTTAGTGCCGGTATCGGCTTGCTGCATGTTGTTCGTAACCGCGACTGAGTAGAACTCACCGACCGACCGATCACCTTGCAGGATACAGCTCGGGTACTTCCAGGTGATGGCGGAGCCGGTTTCGACTTGCGTCCATGTGATCTTGGAATCGTCGCCTTTGCAGAGGCCGCGCTTGGTTACAAAGTTAAAGATGCCGCCCTTACCGTCCTTATCGCCGGGATACCAATTCTGCACGGTGGAATATTTGATGGTCCCACCCTTCTGGGCAACCAGTTCCACCACGGCAGCATGAAGCTGATTCTCGTCACGCATCGGAGCAGTACAGCCTTCGAGGTAGCTGACGTAAGCGCCTTCATCCGCGACGATAAGCGTCCGCTCAAACTGACCCGTGTTCTCCGCATTGATACGGAAATAGGTCGATAGCTCCATCGGGCAGCGCGTGCCCTTCGGGATGTAAACAAAGGAGCCATCGCTGAAGACCGCCGAGTTGAGCGCGGCATAGTAGTTATCGGTGTAAGGGACCACCGACCCGAGGTACTGCTTGATCAGGTCCGGGTGGTTGTGGACCGCCTCGCTGAAGGAGCAGAAGATGATTCCCATTTCGCCGAGCTTCTCTTTGAAAGTGGTCGCCACGGAGACGCTGTCAAAGACGGCATCCACCGCGACGCCGGTGAGTCGCTTCTGTTCATTGAGCGAGATACCGAGCTTTTCGAAGGTTTCGAGGAGTTCAGGATCGACTTCATCCAGGCTGTTCAGCACCTTCTTCGGCTTTGGCGCGGAGTAGTAGATGATGTCCTGATAGTTGATGGGTGGGTAAGTGACGTTCGGCCACTTGGGCTCGCGCATGGTCTGCCACTTGGCGAACGCTTTCAATCGCCACTCGAGAAGCCACTCCGGCTCATTCTTTTTGGCGGAGATAAACCGAACGATATCCTCGTTCAGCCCGGGAGGGGCGGAATCCGATTCGATGTCGGTGATGAAGCCATATTTATATTCCTGAGTTTTCAGGTCTTGTTCGAGTGTTTCGGTGGTGAGTGACATTGCTTACTCCAGATCGCCTATTTCTACTACTTATTACTTCGGTTGAAACGATGTGCCACAGCCGCACGTGCGGGATGCGTTTGGATTGTTGAAGACCCATCCGCCTTCAAGCAGATTCTTTACACTGTAATCGAGAACGGTGCCCTCCAGAAATCGAGCGCACTTCGGGTCGATCACGACATTGACTCCGTTGGCATCGATTACGATGTCGTTCGGTTTGGTCTCGGTATCGAGATTGAGCGTGTAAGAGAGACCAGAACAGCCTCCACCCTTCACCCCAACTCGAACAACACTTTCCGGCGTGCCCTTGCGATCTCTAAGAAATCGCATCTGTTTTGCCGCGCCTTCCGTAATCGTTAGGAGGGTACCGGTGGCCAAATTCAATTCTTCTACGGACATATTTCTTGCACCTCGTTGCTCATGGGGCTGAGTGGAATTACGTTCAACGGGTCGAACCGGCGGATGGGTCTCTGCGTCATATCGGCGAGCGTGACATGCTCCAGCGAATCGCGGATGGCCC
Organism: Chthonomonadales bacterium; assembly: GCA_040004655.1. Classification (GTDB taxonomy): domain Bacteria; phylum Armatimonadota; class Chthonomonadetes; order Chthonomonadales; family CAJBBX01; genus JBDUAM01. The sequence goes on from JBDUAM010000508.1 coordinate 2,045, forward strand.
CGTTAATCTTCTGCCAGTTGGACCGAACGGGGCAGAGGCGCTCCAGTTCGCATTTTACCGAATTTGTGCTGCTGCAATCCGTGATGGCGATAGGTCCGTCAATCGCGGCAATTACCTGAGCGACCGAGATCTCCTGTGGCGGACGCGAAAGCTTGTACCCGCCCTTCGCGCCGCGCAGGGAGATGAGCAGGCCGTCCCGCGTGAGCAGCTTCAGCAGCTTGCTGACCGTCGGCATGGGCAGATGGGCCTCGAGCGCGAGGTCCCGAACATTATGGGTCCGGTACTCGGGGTCGACCGCGATGTGCGCCAGCAGAACAATGCCGTAATCTGTTAGTTTGGTGATGCGAATCATGTTAGTTTGAGTTTGAGTCATTCCGTACTAATTTGGTACTAATTAGAATACCATATTTTGGGGGTCGGTGGTTGCCAGGCGTAATGGATTCTAAACGGTTGAAAAAGGCTATTTGGTGAGACTTGAATAATGTTCTAAGCGACTGATGTATTCTTGAGCTCCGTATCCCACTCAGGGGCTTAGCCCACCTGTTAATCTTCCACCGATCTGTCCTGTATTGCTCCGTTAGCAGCAGACCACATTGACCATGTAGAGTGAATGGCGACAGGACCCTAACGTAGAGGAAAGGACGTTTGGCCCGCCGAACTTACCCGGTACTATTACGAGAAAATCGAACAATTGCAGCAGATGTTTAAGCGTAAAAGTAGCCAGGTATGCAATAGCTTGCGATTAATACTCTTACTAGGAGGTGCCCGTTGGAAGTACTTTTCATAGTCCTAGGATTTCTCGCGTCCATGAATCATGGTTTGAGCCGAACACGCATTAACTTTTGGCCCCTAAACATAGTGCTTTTGATCGTTGCAAAGGCAGTACCTATGGCCACATTCGAAATGCCGTTGGTTTGCATTTTGGGATGCGCGATATTCATATTGCTTTTGGTTTCAAATCTGAACGACTATGTTGTTTTCAAGAAAGAGAATAATGCCACTTTTACACCTTTTCCAACCTCAGATCTTATTGATGCTGTAGCCAACGTAACCGGTGAGTTTACTCTGGATACTGGACATAAAAAGAAGTTCACGGCAATGCCGTGCCATCTGGTCACTATCGATACAGGTGACGCTGCATTCATTTGCAATGTAGATGCTTCTACTGACTATTTCGGTATAAAGACGGTAAAACGTGCCGGACTATGGCTGTTGGCTGTACACAATGCAATGGGAATAGAATACACATTTGGTAGACAGTATTACGGTTCCAAAACATTTCATTCATTACAACTCAAATACGTCAGCGCTTTGGACCTCAAAAAGAAAACGGCATGCATCTCATGCGAGAACAAGAGTGATCTGGAACATATGTTGCGATTTTTACTCACGCCAGCGTCGCCACAAGTTGCAAGCGGAGTTCCTCCTGTGTACCCGTCGTGATTGATTGTGGATTCACTATTTCGGATCGTTAATCCTTAAGCTCCCATCTGCGACTCCTTAAACGCCGACCACAATTCATCCAAATCTTTGCCGGTTAGTTCTTTGAAGAGTTCTGGTTTGTACATGCGTGCGCGAATAGCTGCGTGAAGTTTTGGGATGAGATCTGGACCGTACTTTGACTCGACAAAGAGAAGGAAGGAAGCTGTGGTCTTGTACGAATCCGTGTACTTGGCACGGTCAAAGTTGACTTTTGGCAGCTTCAGGTTTGGTTCAAAAAGCTTGTTTCGGACGTAATCAGCCATACCTTCCATCAGCCATCCGGGAGCGCCGCCACGGTATCTCTGCACCAAATGCGTAAGCTCGTGGATGATCATTCCAAAGTCGTCAAGATGGCCCTTCACATAAGGAATGGAGACGTGCATGGTCGACCCCGCGACATACGCTGGAGCCTGACTCTCGAGATCGAATATTATCTTGACTGTATCCGGGAGGGGGCGGAAGGATTCGTCGCTTTTCAGCATGACGCTGATTTTGGAATACCAGACCTCGCAGAGCGCTTCTGCGGTATGTCCCCATGGTTGCATCTCTGGTGCAGCAGTGACGTCCGCTTCAAAGTATGGTGTCTTGATAGTGGCGATTTGAGGCACAGAATCTTGAGGAGTTGTTGCCGGAGTTTGTGCAAGAGTTGGACTGAACCCCTTGGTGAGACACGGAGTTAACGAATGCTCGGTTGGTTGTTGC
>JBDUAM010000208.1:0-4220 GCA_040004655.1 Chthonomonadales bacterium
ATACGAATGAGTTCGGCTAAAGTCTCTTGACGTACCGTGTAGTGGATATTTGAAAGTGTCCGTACCAGATCGCCAACTTGTGCGTCAGATGCAGAGTGCTTGCCAACCAAAAACGCCACCGGATTCCGTTTAATTTCAGACCTATTCAAAGCTTTATAGGTCTCTTTGCGAGGACGAATTTTGGCCAGCAGTGTGACGATTGCAAGGTATGCTGGCGGAACGATGAATGACCAACCCATGGCGACTGGTTTATTGATGTTGCTCGTATCACATATTGTTGGGACGATTACGACAACCCAGAACGCCGTTAAGGAAAAGTTTTCAAAGATGGTCTGCTTTAGATTAAACGAATTGCCACTTCGCAGTCGTTGTTGAATGTGGTTGTGAACAAATCCTGTAACGCATAATATCATCACAGTAAATATCAAGTATTGTTGCCCATTCATACCGCGATTGTACCCTTGCTGTACATTTGCTTTAGCAACCTCAGTTGAACGCCTGGTCGTGGCGTTACAGCACAAACCTGAGTCGTACATTATTCTGTAAATTGAGAGGGAAGTGTCGAGTAGAGCTACAGACAATTCGTCTGGTATAATCCGAGACATAGAAACCTGTGAAAATCTTCACGGAGGCAGTTATGGCAGCGGTGTTGGATGGCAGTCGAGTGGAGCGCATTGTCGGCTCCGAGTTGATGGATATTTATGAGAAGGTGCAGAGCGGCACGCGCCTCTCGTGGGATGACGGACTTCGGCTCTATCAGACCCGAAACCTTTCTGCCGTCGGGTACCTCGCCAATATCGTTCGTGAAAGAATGAACGGCGATACCGCCTTTTACATCCGCAACCAGCACATCAATTACACCAACGTCTGCAACAAGCATTGCAAGTTTTGCTATTTTGCCAAGAACCCCAAAGACGGCGGACCGCAGCCCTACCTCTTCAGTCTAGACGATGTTCGCGACGCCGTCATTCGGCACATGCACATCCCGATCACCGAAGTTCACATGGTCGGCGGTATCAACCCGAAACTGCCCTACAGCTATTATCTCGATCTCATTCGCGTGATCCGTGAGCTTCGACCGAACGTGCAGATCAAAGCCTTCACAGCGGTGGAATTGGTCGAGATTGCCCGGGTCTCTGGTAAACCACTGGAAGAGTGCCTCGAAGACTTGAAAGCAGCCGGACTGACCTCCATCCCGGGCGGCGGCGCCGAAGTCATGAGCGAACGCTTGCACGGCCTGCTGCACCCCAAGAAGATCGGTGCGGAGGGTTGGCTGAGTGTCGCGCGATCCGTTGCTTCGGCTGGACTTGCGCAGTATGCGACCATGCTCTACGGTCACATCGAGACACTGGAAGAACGAGTGGACCACCTGACTCAACTTCGATCCATTCAGGATGAGACGGGACATTTTCTCGCGTTCACGCCGCTCTCGTTCCACCCGGAAGGCACATACATGGACGATCTACCCGCGCCCACTGGCCAGGACGATCTTCGCAACCTCGCGGTGAGCCGTTTGATGCTCGACAATTTCCAGCACATCAAATCGTTCTGGATCATGAACACGGCTCAGATCTCGCAGCTATCCCTCTGGTACGGCGCGGATGATATAGACGGCACCATCCACGAATACGAGATCACCTATCCAGAAGGCCACCTCGGCCAAAAACAGCAGGTCCTGACGCGGCGTGAGTTGATGAAGAACATTCGAGAGGCCGGTCGCATTCCAGTCGAACGAGACAGTCTCTACGGAATTGTCCCCGAGCGGGAAGAAGATTACGCGTTGCCCAAATTGATCGAGCTGAAACCGGTTTAAGACCCACAGACTGTCGATAAGGATATGAAGATGGCTGTACTGGAACACGATTGGACCGCGATAAAGAGCGGCAATATTGATGACATTGCGGACAAGGTCTATGCCAACGAGCGGCTGACCGCCGAGGATGGCGCGCGCCTGCTGCATCACCACAATCTGCCGGAAATTGCGGTCCTCGCTGATCATGTTCGATGGCGACTGAATCCGGATAACGTGGTCACCTACGTGGTCGGCCGAAACGTGAACTACACCAATGTCTGCTGGGTCCGCTGCAAGTTCTGCGCCTTCTACCGAATCCCCGGTCATGAAGAAGGCTACACGCTCTCCCGCGAAACTATCTTCGAGAAGATTCAACAGATGGTCGACCTCGGCGGCATCGAGATACTCATGCAGGGCGGCCTCAATCCGAAGTTGAAAATCGAGTGGTATGAAGACCTTCTCCGCGCCATCAAAGAGAAGTTCGGCGCTTACGGAGTCATCAATCACGCCTTCTCGCCCGCAGAATTGATCTACATCCAGCGCATCAGCAAGCTCTCGATGGAAGAGACGCTCTCGCGACTGAAGAAAGCCGGTCTTGACAGCATTCCCGGCGGCGGCGCAGAGATTTTGACGGACCGAGTACGCGAGTACATCGCCCCCTATAAGGACACTGCAGAAGAGTGGCTCGATTGCATGCGCGTCGCCCACAAAGTTGGTCTGCGCAGCTCGGTGACGATGATGTACGGCTCCGTCGACACCTGGGAGGACCGCCTGGAGCATCTGCTCAAGGCACGCGATTTGCAGGATGAGACCGGCGGATTTACAGCCTTCATCCCCTGGTCTTTCCAACCGGATGGCACGGAATTAGAAGGCGAACGAGCCTCCGCCTTCGATTATCTGCGAATGGTCGCAGTAAGCCGATTGATGCTCGACAACATCCCGCATATTCAGGCGAGCTGGGTCACGCAGGGGCCAAAGGTCGCACAGGTGGGCCTCGGGTATGGCCTGGACGACTTTGGCAGCACCATGATGGAAGAGAACGTCGTCTCCTCCGCAGGCTGCGCCTTCACAATGCCCATTGAAGAGATCGAGCGCCTCATCACCGAAGCGGGCTACACCCCCATGCGTCGAACGACCCAGTATCAGCGACTGCCGCATGGTGTTCCGGCGGGTAGTCCGTTGCTGGCGACTGCCTCCGTATAACACGCCGCTCTTTACGAATGGGTAGGTTGAATTGATACACTTCGGGTATCTTGCTCTTGTGCTGACGGGAATTACCGCACAAGGTCCACAGACGGCTCCAACTTGCCTCCGTGTCAACTTACTTCGGCACCCCGAAGCTGCTGTCATCACTGATTCCAACCTCTCCTTTTCCTGGGTCGTCAATGACTCCCGACACGGCGCCATGCAATCCACATACCAGATTGAGCTTGACCATGCCGACGGCAAACTGGTTTGGTCGACCGGCCGAGTAAAGTCTGGGGATTCAACTCAAGTTTACTACGCAGGACCAAAACTCAAATCCGATAGGTACCAATGGCGTGTTCGAACTGGTGACAAAGCGGGGCAATTCTCACCCTGGAGCAAGTTTCAACATTTCGATCTTAGACTCGATTCTCCGGGCGCCAAACCGAGATTGTGGCCCTCTGAGAGTCGATGGGTGGAGACTTCAACAGGTCACGTTCTCGAGAATAGACAACACGCCGCATTCTCTCCAAGTAAACAAGTCACGGTCAAAAAACTGGATGGCGACCGATGGGTTTGCGACTTCGGTAAAGCTGCTTTCGGAACATTCTCTTTCGGGTTATCCACCAATTACAGTGGCCCGCTGACCGTTCGCCTTGGAGAGCGATCCTCTGGCGATGGTGGTGTCGACAGCAATGTGGGCAGGTCGAGTATCGGATATATTCAGGCAGCAGCTGTGGCGGAAAAGGGAGTGTTCACCGTAAATCTGCCGCGACACGTTGGCAAATATCCGCATAGTCAATCGCTTCCGGAATTCATGCCCGAAGTTATGCCGTTTCGGTATGCAGAAATTCGCGGCATACCGGTGGGTACTCAACCAATCAACGCGGTGCAGGATCGGCTGCTCTACGATTTTGATGAAGATGCATCGGAGTTTTCGTGTTCAGACCCTCGCCTGCAAAAGGTCTGGGACCTCTGCAAATACACGCTTCATGCCACGCCTTTCCTCTCGCTCTACTGTGACGGCAATCGTGAGCGCATGCCTTACGAGGCCGATTCCTACATCCAGCAACTCGGGCATGCAAGTGTCGACAGTGAATTCACCGCCGCGCGATACACCCTCGAATTTCTGCTTAACCACGCCTCCTGGCCGACAGAGTGGCAGGCGCACACGATCTTCATGGCGTGGCAGCAGTGGATGTCGACCGGGGACCTCAGCACCGCCAGACGATACTATGCGCTG
>JBDUAM010000283.1:0-4208 GCA_040004655.1 Chthonomonadales bacterium
GGCTGTTTTTTCCGTGTGGTTCCGGTTTGCCAGTTAGGACCAACGCCTTCAGCGATTCTGCCCATTGCTTATTTTGCGGCGTGACTAAGTCTTCGTATCCGTATTTGATGAGCAGATCCGGGCTGATCATGCTGCCGATTCCCTGTTCGACAAATGCTTCGGTTCGAACCTTGTCTGCCTCTTCGGAACCCATGTATTTGATGAATTCCCAGGCTGCCCGTCGGACTGCCGGGTCCTGTTGAAGAGCCGATATCCCATACATGTACGCATTAATTTCATTTGCCCTAATGCCAGTTGGACCCTTTGGCATGCGGGCGATCCCGATGAGCGCCGGACTGATGTTTGCCGTTGCCCGGTTGGCGATGGTATCCGTCTGGTACTGGAACCACATTCCCAGGCGACCCTTTTCAACATAGTCTTTCATTAAGGTGGTCGTTCGGACTGTGACTCCACGCTGAATATTGCCGTTGGGCATCTTCCATTCATCTGCGACCAACTTGCGATAGAATTCTAGGGCTGTCACGCCAGCCGGGCTGTTGATGGTCGACTTCCATTGGCCATTGGGGAGTTGCGTGACCGGTTCGCCACCCGCTTGCCAGAGAAAGTTGATCCACCAGTAGGCGGTGCTCTGCGGATCAGAGACAAATCCAAATCCAAACTGACCGATCTCTGGTTTTGTAAGCGCCTGGCAATACTGGTAGAATTCGTCCCACGTGGCCGGTGGCTTATCCGGGTTTAGTCCCGCAAGCCGATAGAGGTCTTTGCGGTAATAGAGGGCCTGTACGGCCTGCTGGTAGGGGTAGCTGTAGATGTGGCCACCGACGGTGATGACGTCGCGGATGGGTTTGTGGATTCGCGTGAGAACGTTTGGGTCGAGTTTAATGAATTCGTCGAGGGGATAGAGGAAGTCCTGGTCGACATACGTGACTAACTGCCGGAAGTTGACGTACAGAACGTCGGGGGCGGTGCCGCCGGCCATGGCCAGAAGCATCTGTGAGTCATTTGCAGGACCGTCGATTTCCAGGCCGTTGATAATCTCAAGGTTGATTTCGGGATGACGCTTCTCAAACGCTTCCACTACCGCGCGATTGGCGCGATTGAACGGATCAGTGGCATCCTTTTTGGGAATGCCAAACCCACCAGTTCCCCAGAGACGTACGGTTGTCTGGCGCTGGGCGCCGGCAGGCAAAGCAAAGAGAAGTAAAATCGCGGAGATCTGTAGGCAGGTGACAACAATCCTGCGAAGAGTTGAGTCCGGTAAACGATCCAAAGGTTGTTGCCCTTGCTATTCCTTTGCGGGAACGATCCAGATGTTCTTGAACTTAACCTTCGCGCCATGGTCTTGAAGCAGGATGGCTCCCTCTTTCAATAATGGTTTGTCAGACGGTTTCTGGTTTGTAGGTCCGGGGATTTCAACGTTTTTGTGGACGAGCTCGCCGTTCCAATAGACGGTTACTCGGGGTTTCTTGTCTGTGTTACCGTCAGGCGTGAAGGTTGGCGCGGTGAAGTCGATGTCATATGCCTGCCATTCGCCCGGTTTGCGGCAGACATTCTTATCGGGATCGCGTTGCGTATAAATGCTCGCGCACATTCCGGCGACGTGAGTTGGGTTATTTACACTATCGAGGATTTGAATCTCATAGACCGTGTGCAATTTGACTCCGCTGTTGGACTTTGATTGACTCATCTTATCTGGCATATCCGCGGTTGCAAACTCCAAGTGCAGGTGGAAACTTTTGTATACCGCTTTGGTGACAATATTACCCGTGCCTGGAGCAACCGTAAGCTCGCCGTTTTCGAGTGTCCACTTTACCGGCTTATCTGCGCCGTGCTGCCAGAGGTCAGTCGATTTGCCATCAAATAGCACGATGGCATCCTTCGGTGGCTTTGCCCCGACATCTTTTGTAAGATCTGACATGGGAATTTGTTGGGCCGCAAGCAGCAGCAACGTATTTAGGAGACTGGTCAAAATCATTTCGTTCTGCTTTCATCGGCCGAAATTATTCGGCGAGGTGAAGTTAGCGTCTAAACTGCATTCCCACAGTGACACTGAAATCAGGGCCAATATTCCCGATCTGCGGAATGGTGTAATTGTGGTAATCACCATTTTCGCTGAACGAAATGTACGCACTCTTAGTGCTGGATAATTTGCGTGCGTATCCAAATGTTCCGGTGATGTTGGCTCTATCGACAAACGGATTTCCCGTTGTCACGGTCGGTGCGCTGGCATCGGATTGGATGATATAGCTGTCTCTGGAATTTGGATGGTACTCAATTGCTCCCATCACCTGGCCAACCGTTCTTGAGACACCGGGTAATCTGCGCATTCCACCTGTAAGCACTCCACCAAGGTTAGCGTAAGCAATCAGGTGATTTGCTAATCGGTAGTCTACATCAACACTGGCACCAATATCTGGTCGACCAGAGCCCAGAAAGAGCCTGGGGTTGCCAGTCGGCAGTTTTACACCCAATCGAGCGCTGATTGTTGATCTATTTGACTGTGAAATCAACTTCTTGATACCTAAAGCAGATTCACCAAGTCCAAACGCGTTTCCTTGATTGACAATTGATTTTCCGCTTCCGTCCGTCAAGATCAAATGGCTCTTGAAAGCGGGCAGGTTTTGTCGACCTGCTGGATCATCTTCTGTGTTGCCAAATCCGGTGAAGCGGTGCCAGGCATTCATCAGGTCGTCGAGAATTCCACCATTTCGAAAAATGAGGCTCGTATCAAACGTTATCTCAATAGCATGCCCAATACCTCGTGCATGGTGTAGCGATAACCGATCATACTCGTTGTCTTCAACAATATCGATGCCATTGTATGGCGCAGGCACCAGCATGTTATTGATAAGGTCCAGTTGGACATTCCATGACGACGAGCCTTTGGACAATGTTTGCGCGGACTCCGGTCGAAGCTGGAGAAACAGCAGGTTGTACGGTCGACTGTCTCGAATTGGGATTGGTCCAACACCCGAGAGTTGCGCATTGGCACTGTTCGCTGTTGACGTAAGCGCAATTACGCATATCGCGGCATACAACAAAGACATTCGATTATGTGATGGGCGGAGCTGCAATTATCTAATCCTTCTATTGACCCGCGAGCAGCCATTTTTCGGTGAACCATGCATGCTTAATGCTTTCGCCGGGAGACTTGTTATCCGACGTCAATTGCGGGCGATAACTGTAACTTACGTGGATTGTACCGTCGTGTGATTGGATGATTGACGGATAAGAATAACTCCCGGCAACGGACGATGGCGCATCATGCTCCAAATGTCGCTTGAGTTGCCACGATTCACCTTCATTGGTCGAGACGTATACTGTCAAACTCTCGCGGGATCGTTCTGTGTCGTTGCCGACGTAAACCCACAGTCCACTGGAAAGCTTGATCGCTTCTACTCCTGATCCTGGATTTGGGATTTCGGTATCCAGAGGCTCGGACCAAGTTTCGCCGCGGTCGGTAGATTTGCTGACCATCACTCGTTTTGGTGGAGGTCCGTTGTCACGAAAATAGGCGACAAGAGTACCATCTTTTTTCTGGACGATTGAGGGTTGAATGTTGCCTGCTCCGACAATGGGGTGGCTCGTGTGCCACGTCTTACCCATGTCATCACTAATTCCCATTAATGAGAAATCAAATCCATCACTGTAGAGCGGAAGGATGATCCGATTTCCAAGCCAGAATGGGTGTACACGTGGCATCCAGCCAAGCCTGACGCGAAGGGGCGTGTTGTAGGCTCCCTCTCGATCTGTTAGATACTGATCCAGACGTGAGGTATTCGCTTCCGTCGCACCGACCCTATACTTCGCCCACCGTTGGCGTAAATATTTAAGGACGTCGGACTGAAACTCTGAACCGGGTTTGAGATGGATGTCCTCTGACATGTCCCATTGCGGAGCGGAATTACCTCCCTCGTACTTCTTTGCCGTTTTGACTTTCAGTAAGGCAGATTCCCAGTGGTTATCCAACACAATCGGCCAGATCAACCAGAGTTTTCGGTTTGGGTCGACCGTTAGGCACGGGTTCATGTCCGGGAAACCGGGTGTCTTTGCCATTTCGAATACGTCGGACCAATTGCCGTTGCCAGATTTACGGGAGCCGATGATGGCAACATCGTCTGCAGATCGTTCGCCCGAACCCCGATACCATGTGACCAGGAGTTCATGTTTCGGAGTTTCGATGATGCAGCTTGCGTGGTTATGCAGAG
>JBDUAM010000491.1:0-4205 GCA_040004655.1 Chthonomonadales bacterium
CTTCTGGACATCCGCGCTGTTTATGAAGATTCTGCAGAATGAATCATTCGTGCCCATGCGACTGGTTTCCATCTTCTCCACCATCGCCACGCTCGGAGTGATTTACGGGTACACCCGCTGGCTGCTTCGCCGAAGCGGACTGCCGAAAGAGTCCACGAGAGTCTGGGGAATTATCGCCGCGGGAGTTCTACTCAGCGCCTACAGGTTTACAGGCGCATGGTTTGATATCGAACGCCTCGACATGCTCTTTGTCGCACTCACCATGGGCGGAATATTTCTGCTCGATACCTCCGTTGAGGGCGACGAACTTGGCCTGAAATGTTCGCCGTGGCGTGCGACTGGCGGAGTCATTCTGCTCAGCCTCGCCTTCTTCACCAAACAGCAGGCGATTCTCGTGATACTCGGCTCACTAGGCGCATTGATCTGGATGAAGCGTTGGAAGCTCGTTACTCTTGTGACACTCGAGTCACTGGTATTCTGCGCCGGTGGGATGTGGCTACTGAACCGCGCCACCGACGGTTGGTTCGGGTTCTACTGTTTCAAGGTTCCACTCGGCAACGGCATTCAGGCAAATCTCATCACGCAGTTCTTCAAAACGGACTTGCTGCTATTCGCTCCCATGATCGCGCTGACCGTGCTGGGCTGGTTGAAACTTCGGCCAATGCTTGAACAGAAGGATCGAATGTCCTTAACTCTGTTTGGAGCGCTGGTCGCAACTTCCCTACTCGGTTCTCTGCTAAGCCGAGCGCACTGGGGCGGCGATACGAACGTTCTGATTCCCGCTTATCTCATCCTTGGGATGTGCGGAGTCATCACGGCGGCCCACGTCTCCAGCAAATTGTCTTCGGCTGCTGGCGCCGTTAACTTCATGCTGGCTGCACAAATGTTGCTTCTATTTTATTTACCCATGGCGCAGGTTCCAACGGAAGCGAATGTGAAGGCGGGAGAAATGTATCAGAAGCTGGTACACGCGACGGAGAATTTTGGCCCCGTGCTCTGCATTGACCACGGATCATTCACCCATCCCCCGCACTTTCACGTGCTCGGATTACTGGACATTCTTCGCGCGGAAAAACAGATGCCGCTCGCCATCTCAGATGCCTTAAGACAGCACAAATATGCAGCCATCTTTACCGACAGCAAACCATCGTCCACGGGAATGCTTGCCGACATCGCTATTAACTATCCCAACACAGTTAATATGTTGATGCCGGATACCTGGGTGGTCACAGGTTTTCTGACACCTGGCCCCAATAGATCGGTCTGGGTTTCTACGCCCGATTTAGGTCCAAAAGATTTCAAACTACCACCGCCTTAATGTTCGGCTTTTAGAAATCGTCCTGCAGCCAGACACCTTTTGCGGGGAGGATGGACTTCAGAAACTCAAGGTCAGCGGGATTACGAACGACAACTCGACCCGTCGATTCGAGTTCACCCCATGATGGCGAACCCCAGTAAGCCTGACTGATCGAACGAATATCGAGGCTCACTCCTGCTGTGCCGGTTGATTTCTTTACGCTTAGGGCACCGTTCGACGCCTCAATCTTCCATTTGCCGTAGTTCCAAGACGCATGCTTGTCTTCAACTTCAACCGTGCACGTTCCTGAAATAGTAGTGTCCACTTTACGTGCCTGCAACGCTGCCTGAAAGTCTACAATTCTGCCCATTGCATCCGGCTTTCGCTTCGATTCCAGCGACCAGTGCACGAGGTGCGCCCAGATATCGTCCTGCATGCCGAGTTGAAAAGTAGCGTCGTCTATAGTCATTGACATGTTGTGGAGGGCGCCGAGAAGACCCTTCCACGCACGAGGGGTCAGCGCTGCAAATTCATTGATTGTGCCCTTGTGAGGCTCCGAATCGTAGCGCAGGAAGGCATAACCTTCCGCGTTACCTTCAAACTGATACAGAAAAATGAGTCGCTCGCGGCCATCACTTTTTCCAAATTTGGCTCGCCACTGTGCTTCGGTTCGGCGTACTGCGCCATGAGATCGGCTGGCTCGTTGCCGGTACACGTCTGCCAGAACATCCCATGAATCCTCCCGGACAAGTCGAACCTTCTTCGCTTCCGAATCGCTCTTTAACATGCTGAGCGGAACCTTGACGTCGTGGTACCAGCCCGTCCAATCCCAGCCGTAACCCTGATAGAAACTAAAATTGAATGGCCAGAGGTTGGAGAGGTACTGCCCCTTCTCCCGCATGATCTCTAACCCGCGCCGAATGAGTGCATCGGCATATCCTCTGCCACGCGCACCTGGGTCGGTCATCACGCCGCAGATGCCTCCGCATGGATACAATTCTTCGCCAAAGATGAGAGTGAAATCTTGAATAGAGAAGCATGCGGCAAGCTCGCCGTCGTGATCAATGCCGATTCGAGTTCTGTCCGGGGACATCCAACGTTCCATAGGAATGATAGTCTCACCACCGCGCCGAAATGCATGGCTCGCCAGAAAACTCGCTCGCTCGAGGTCTTCTGCCGTCAATGTACGAATATTCAAATTGCTCTCTCCCATTATGAATTGCAAATTCCAACCTTAGAACCAACATTCTATGCCACAAATTGGCGTGTTGAAGCCAATTTGCATACATTTCGTGTGACTTGACATTCTAAGTAGTAACCATTATAATCCCAGACATGGTTCATTGACACTACCATCAGTTTATCTAGAACCTCCGTACCGCGCGGATTAGCGGAACGTTGCTGTTAAAAAACCGAATCAAACATGTACCCCCAACATGTAGACTCGTCGGTTTCCAGCACATTTTTTGAAGGAGACAACGGGATGCATCGAATTGGAAAGCTCTACCGTTCATTCAAACTGTCTGAACTTATTACCGTTTTTGCAATTGTGGATGTTCTCGGCGTCATTCTCTTTCCGGTAGTTGCTCAAGCTAGATCGCGAGCCGGCAAGGGGAACATGCTTACCACCGCACGAATGATCGGACTATCGCATTCGCTCTATTGCCAGGACTACAACATCGACGATGACAACGATCTGGCACCGCATGGCAAGCATGAAACCTTAGTACACTTTCACGCAGGTGGACCCAAATCGGGCGGTGGCGGAAATGGAATTAGCCTGCATGGTGGGCCGGTTCTTTTAGGTACCACCAAGGTCTATTACATCTGGTATGGCAACTGGTCGGGCAATTCGGCCACAACCATCTTGACTGATTTTGCCAACAACATTGGCGGATCACCTTATTTCAACATCAACACGACCTACTACAACAGCAGCAATGTGCATGTAACCAACTCCGTGCTCTATGCTGGGTCGACAACGGATAACTATTCACAAGGAACATCGTTGTCAGATGCACAGATTCAAGCGGTTGTTTCATCTGCAATCTCAAGCGGCAGATTAGTAAAGGATACGAACGCGGTCTACTTTGTGCTGACCTCCGCCGACGTGACGGCGTCCTCTGGATTCTGTACGCAGTACTGCGGATGGCACACACACGGAACCATTGCCGGCAGTGACATCAAGTACTCGTTTGTTGGCAATCCGGATCGATGTCCAGCTTCCTGCGAACAGCAGACGACCAGCCCCAACGGCAATTCTGGCGCCGACGGAATGGCCTCTATCATCGCGCATGAGTTAGAAGAAACAGTAACCGATCCTGACCTCAATGCATGGTACGACAGGCGGGGAGCTGAAAATGCCGACAAATGCGCCTGGACCTTTGGAACCGAGTCGACAGCCGGCAACGGTTCTCTCTATAACATGACGCTTGGATCGCGCAATTACTTGATCCAGCAAAACTGGGTGAATGCAAGCGGCGGTTACTGCGCAAAGTCCTACTAAGCTAGTCCCAAAATATATTGGCCGGACTATCCCATTCGGGAAGGTCCGGCCAATTTCTTGTTTGAACCAAAGCTAAACAATCAGTCGGGAATAACTTCCACACCCCACGCAGTATAAACCAGTTTCTGCACAAACGTCTCGTCGGCATCCATCGGCAACAGCGCGCTGAATGGGGACGCTGCAAATTCCGAAACTGTCCAGGCCGTCTGCGGCCATGCTCGACCAAAAGGCGGTGCGGCCGTCGTACCCATCTTCCGGGCGATATCTCCCGATAAATCAATGCTCGCCAGAAGCTCCAGCGTCTGATTGATCTGCGCGAGCACAAATCCGCTCTCTTCAATGTGTCGATCGTGCAGCTCTGCCTTCAACACGTTCGTCTGCTCCAGCAACCGTGTGCCGAGA
>JBDUAM010000377.1:0-4195 GCA_040004655.1 Chthonomonadales bacterium
AATCAACAACGATTTGTCAGGTCGTAGAGAAGTTGCGTAAACTGGGAATAAATGTCCACACAACGAAAGAACCGACTACAGGTCCTTTGGGGCTGGTGGTCAGGTCCAGCGAGGAAACCTTAAATGGTAACGCATTTGCATGTCTTATTGCGGCAGATCGTTATCATCACCTAAAGCAAGAAATTGAGCCAGCTCTATGTGAAGGGAAGGTGGTGATCTGTGATCGATATGTAGAATCGTCGCTCGTTTTACAAGTTCTTGATGGCCTTGAAATCGATTTCGTGTGGGCACTCAATCAGATGGTCCGGCGACCCGACTTAAGCATAATTCTGATTGCCAGCCCCGAAGTCCTTGCTAGTCGGTTGAGCCAACGTTCAATTCTGAGTCGCTTCGAGCGAACCAAGGAACGTTCGGATGAAGTTACACTCTACCTTGAGGCAGCAACCTATCTGAATCTACGGGGATATCATACGATTGTCTTCAATAACGATCCTTCAAACTATGAAAATACAGTACTTGAAATAACTAGGCTAATATTGTCGATTCTTGGCGAAGCCTGAATCGTTCAAGCCACTTGAAGGCATCTTATTAAGTACGTCAAATCTGTTATAGTCTTGCCATCATTAACAATATGCGGCTATCCTAATATCACTATGAATAATCAAGCTATATTGGACGGTCAGATGGATCTGTTTGCTTCACCAATCGAAACCTCTACCTTTGCACGTGACCGTTTCCGTGTAATGTGCTGGAATATCGCCAACCCGTCAGTAGAACGAGCTGCCCAACAAGCTGCGTGGCTTATATCCCAACAAGTGCAGTTCATGGTTCTTACCGAGAGCAAGGATAGTAAAGGGTGTGCATATCTTTCCAGATACTTTAATGCCAACGGTTTTTACGTATTATCCCCAAGCTATGGTAAAGGGGAATACGGTGTCATGATTGTTAGTTCATTGCCGATGCGGTCGTGCGAATTGATGAACAACTTAGAATTTCTACCTAGTCGCATGATTTCTGTAACCGTGACACTTGATGGAAGTGACCTCGAGATCATTGGCACGTACATACCTTCAAGGGATGTCAGTATTGAAAAGATTGAACGGAAGCGTAACTATTTGACCCAAGTCCAACAAGCTTTAGAAAGCTGGGTTCCCATTGCGCCACGCATATTTTGTGGAGATTTTAACGTCCTCGAGCCGCAGCACATTCCGCACTACCCAATATTTAAGAATTGGGAGTATGATTTTTATTCTTCACTTGAGACTTTCAAACTTGTAGACGCATATCGAGCATTGCACCCAGATACTGTCGAGCACAGTTGGGTTGGTCGTTTCGGCGATGGATATCGGTATGATCATTGCTTTATATCCTCCGATCTACTTCCACGGTTAAAATTGTGTACATATGATCACCAGCCCCGTCTAGCACGGCTAAGCGATCACTCGTCGTTGATACTCGACCTGTCGATGGCGTGAAACAATTTTTGACCTCCTATGTATCCAGTCAAACCGGGAAGAAATATCTTGCATTGTGTGCGTGTTGTCGTATTAATCTCTAGTCGTTCCTGACATTACTTTGATTGCTTACTTAAGACTAATTATCGAATCAACCTCATCACCCCAAACATCCCACCCCTCGGACTTTATGCGAGCAAATAGTTCGATTCTTGGCAGGTCTCCACATAAATCCACAATTCGGTTCCTGACCTCGTCCGGCTTTCGAGAATGTTCACGTCGCTTAGAAACTATCAAATTTGGTACAGCTTTGCTAATTCGTTTTGGACTCCCACGCGTAGCCAACAAACATATCTCGGGATTGGACCGCGTCCAATAGCCCATCCCAAAATGAAATCCGTTTCCGCTCGGATTTTCCTTTACCCAGGTAAACGCAACCGTTTTGAAGGTGAATCCCCAGGACCTAATGACCCGAAGCGCATCCGGCAACATCGGATAAATAGCCCACAGAAATAGCACACAGTCCTGTTCGGCAATTTGCTGGATTGGCAGGTCACAGATATTGGTAGTCCGCATAACCGGATATGGTAGTACGCGCCCTTTAGCTCCTGTCGTCCGGTCAGGTTGTCCGTGTGAAAATCGCCACGGCGGGTCCGCATAAATGATGGAAAAGCGAGATTGCTGTTTTCTTATGTTTGGCGACATTTTCGGGATATAGATTGTGATTGGCAATCCCAAGAATATAGGACTTCTCTCGTTCGGGCCCTATCACGTGCATCGCTGCAACTCTCGTAGCGCTCGTTTAATCATCCCGATACGCTACTTATAGTTTCGCGAGTGGTTGTTCATCAAATATGACCATCTTCGTTAACCCGCCGATTATTTTCAATCGGTGTTCCGCCTTGAAAGGAAAGACAATGAAAGAAGGAAGTTCGCTTCCCGTGCTTGCCCGTGAACTGTATCGACAGGCAAATTCTAAACGTGACTTGCTCGTTCCCGCGTCAAATCTCACCGTCCAGAGCAACGGTCACACTGACCTGATTGCTGGAGAGACCTATGCCGTAAATGACATTGCGCATAGCCAACTGGCAGAGTATCTAGGCATTCCCAAACCCTACTACGACCGAATGCGCTGTGCGACTGAAAACGTGCGGGTACCTGTATTTGACGAAAAGTGCGGCTGCCCTTCTGACAATCCGCTCTTTGATGTCTCAGTCAATGCCCTGCTTAGAGCAAAGGGAGACGACTGCCGATTGGTTCGTACCCTGGACAACAAAGCCCGCGCCTTTCTCTCTGACAGTTACTCTGTTGATCTCGATAACTTCGATGTCTTCCAGGTCGCGGCCAAAGTAATTGAAGAACAGGGGCTTGGACCGGAAAATGTAGTCTCCGCCGAAATTACAGAGCGAAAGCTTTATGTCAAGGTCATTAGTCCGAAGCTACAAGCGACCATTCAACCGGACAATGTCAGAAGTGGTGGCATGCTGAAAGAACCGCAAGTAATTCAAGCAGGCTTCATTCTCACCAACTCGGAAGTCGGACTTGGCAGCTTGTCTGTCCAGCAGACGGTAATGAAACTAATGTGTACAAATCTCTGGATTAAGGAGGATGCTTACAAACAGCGGCACATTGGCAAAACCCTTGAATCGGATGACGTCGGCACGATCTACCGAAGCGATACGCGCATTGCTGACGCTAAAGCCCGACTACTGAAGATCCGAGACCACGTCGAATCGGCTCTGAATGAGCATCAATTCCTGGCCCTGGCGCAAAAGATGCAGGAGACGGCTCATATCAGGTTAGAAGGGAGTATTGAGAAGGTCGTCGACAATTCTGCCAAGAGGTTTGGTCTCATACAATCAGAGAAAGAGGATGTCTTACGGAATCTGATTGAAGGGGCTGATCTTACTGCATGGGGTCTTACTAACGCCATAACGCAAACCGCACAAGGTGTAAAGAGCTATGATAGAGCGACTGAACTCGAGGCAATTGGCGGTAAGTTCTTTACAATGCCGTCTTCAGAGCTTCGAGAGATTGTCACAGCCAACTAATACTTGATAGTAGAATTACGTTTCCGCGTTCATCCATTTTGGTTGGGCGCGGCTTTTTTATGGACACAGGACGTAATCCATTTACCATGAGTCCTGATACTTCGGACCAGTCGATTCAGGTCGAGTTTCCGGCGCCAATATCTGTAGCGTCACGGGAATTGGAAAATCTGTACCAATAAGAACAGCCTGCCCTGCCGCCAGAGTGGGTATGAAGGCTGCTGCACTTCTGTCAAGGTCTCCAGCGGCCTTTTCAACAATCTCTCGGTCTTCTGGGTTTGTCAGCCTGTGAACCAAAAACGCTCCCATTTGGCTCAAAATGCCCTGTCCAATATCACGGGGTCTTTGAGTAGCTAGGCAAAGTGTAAGACTGTACTTCCTACCTTCCTTTGCTATCAATTCAAAGGAATCTAGGCGTAGCCGCGCGCCCTCTTCACCCAAAGACTTACCAATGAACTGATGGGCTTCATCTAAAAACACGACCAGGGGTTGATCAACACGTCGCTCCGCGACTCGACGTAGGGACCGGCGATCAGCACCAGGGCATGCCCCAGCAGCATTCCGAAGAGTCCCCCGCCGGCGCACAGCAGCATCGACTCGGCAATGATGATCGAGAACACCGTGTTCCGCCGGGCGCCCAGGGCCCGCATGATGGCGATTTCCCGTTTGCGGTCGGACATCGAATTGTAGATG
>JBDUAM010000155.1:0-4195 GCA_040004655.1 Chthonomonadales bacterium
GCGTCAAGGGCGGTTATCTCGCCAAAGCCGAAGAGGTCACGGCCGCCACGCCTGCCTCCCTGAATGCCTATCCAACTGACGTGCCATTGAATCGGCTTGGGCTGGCAAAGTGGATTGCCAGTAGCGATAATCCGCTGACGGCGCGAGTTGCCGTCAACCGAATCTGGGAACAGATTTTTGGCCGAGGGATTGTCGAAACCTCAGAGGATTTCGGAACACAAGGCGCTCGACCAACTCATCCGGACCTACTCGACTGGTTGGCAACCGAATTTGTTCGACTTGGATGGAGCCAGAAGAAGCTGATTAAGACCATCGTGATGTCTAACACGTATCGACAATCATCGGTAGTGAAACCGGCATTACTGGAGAAAGACCCGGATAATCGGCTCCTTGCGCGTGGTCCACGATTTAGAATGGATGCAGAAGTCCTCCGCGACTCCATGCTGGAAGCTAGCGGATTACTCAACCATAAAGTCGGTGGTCCCAGCGTCTTTCCATCTCAGCCGGATGGTGTCTGGTCAATCCCGTACAATGGTGACAAGTGGATGGAGAGTGCCGGTACGGACAAATTCAGGCGAGGCATTTACACATTCTTGCGTCGCACGTCGCCATATCCAGAATTTTTGACGTTCGATTCCACGTCGCGGGAGTCGTGTACGGTCCGCCGAATTCGCACGAACACTCCGTTGCAGGCGCTGGCGCTGTTAAACGACACCGTGTCGATGGATGCCTCCCGCGCAATGGGACACAAACTATCGGCAATGACTTCTGTGCCAATCGAAATTCGAATGCAGCTTGCGTACCGAATGGTGACATCGAGGCCAGCCAACACGGATGAAATTCGAGTGTTGATCAGGTTTTACAACAATGCTCTGAAAAAATTCGAGGCAAATCCGGCATCTGCATCATCGTTAATGATATTGAGCAGCGGCAATCTGCTGGAGCAAGCGGCGTGGACCATGGTTTCAAACCTGCTATTGAATCTCGACGAAGCGATTACCAAGGATTGATGAGGCGCACATGAGCGAAGACAGACTCCACAGCATCACGCGACGGCACTTCTTTCAGAATGCCGGATATGGCATCGGCAAAGCTGCCCTCGCCGGACTCCTTGCGGAATCGTTGACCACCGGATCGGCAAGCGCCGAGGCGTTTGCGGCGCCACACTTTGCCCCCAAGGCTAAGAATGTCATCTTTCTCTTCATGGCGGGCGCACCTACACAACTCGACCTCTTTGACTATAAACCAAAGCTAATCCAGTACAACGGCCAGAAGATTCCGGAAGATATTGTCAAAGGGGAAAGATTTGCCTTTATCAAGGGCGTGCCCAAACTCCTGGGATCTCCACACAAGTTTGCGAAATACGGTAAATCCGGTCAGGAGTTGTCGGATCAGCTTCCGTATTTGCAGAAGATTGCGGATGACATTTCCATCATCAAAAGTATGTCAACCGAGCAGTTCAACCACGCACCGGCTCAGATTTTCATGAACAGCGGAAACCAACTGCCGGGTCGACCAAGCATGGGTTCGTGGCTTTCGTACGGGTTGGGATCAGCAAATCGCGACCTGCCTGGGTTTGTCGTGCTTATGTCGGGAGTTAACAACCCGGATGGTGGAAAGGCCTGCTGGAGCAGTGGATTCCTTCCTACCATTCATCAGGGGGTCGAATTCAGGTCAAAGGGTGATCCTGTTCTCTTCGTATCCAATCCAAATGGTGTGTCGCCAGAGATGCGACGAGAATCGCTGGATGCCCTGAAGGAGTTGAATTCCGCCCAGCTTAAAGGTGTGGGCGACCCCGAGATTGGCACCCGAATTGCCTCCTATGAACTCGCGTACAAGATGCAGACCAGCGTGCCAGAACTCATGGAGATTTCTAAAGAACCTGCTGCGGTCCACGAGATGTACGGCACTGAACCCGGCAAGGCGACTTTCGGCAACAACTGCCTCCTCGCGCGTCGATTGGTGGAGCGCGGAGTTCGATTTGTGCAGCTTTACCATCGCGGATGGGATCATCACGGCGAAAGCCAGGGCGACGACCTGACTACGGGTCTGGGCAGGCTCTGCCGCGAAACAGACAAGGCTGCTGCGGCGTTGATTACGGACCTGAAACAGCGTGGCCTGCTCGACGAGACACTCGTCATCTGGGGCGGAGAATTCGGGCGAACACCGATGAATGAAGAGCGCGACGGTTCCAAATTCCTTGGTCGAGACCACCATCCTAAGGCATTCAGCATCTGGATGGCCGGTGGTGGTATCAAACCGGGAATGACCATTGGCGCTACGGATGAGCTCGGTTACAACGTGGTTGAGGACCCCGTAGACGTCCATGATCTCCACGCGACTATTCTGCACCTGCTTGGCATCGAACACACTCGCCTCACGTACAAATTTCAGGGTCGCGATTTCCGGCTCACGGATGTCTCGGGCAAAGTGGTCACAAAACTGCTCGCCTGATCTGCCCTGCCAATTTCACAAATTAATGGTCGTTGGAGGTTTCATGTCTTCAGAAGGTTATCTGTCGGGTCTTTTCTCGCTAATGGGTAAGAATGCGCTGGTCACGGGATCGAGTGGGGGAATCGGCACCGCGATCACGCTGGGACTGGCACAGGCCGGAGCGAAGGTTGCTATTCACGGCACTAATCGAGCTAACCTTGAGAAAACCCTGGAACTCGTGGAAGCGGCCGGTGGAGAAGGCGTCATCGTTACCGCTGACCTTCGTGACAGCGACGAATCCAAAGCCCTTGCCGCACAAGCAAACGAAGCCCTTGGTGGACTCGATATCCTTGTCAACAACGCAGGCATGAATCGCCGAATGCGACTCCTCGAATTCTCCGACGATGACTTTGACACCATCATGTCGGTCAATCTGCGCAACCTCTTCTTCCTCACGCAGGCAGCCCACCCGTTCATTAAGGCGCGCGACGGCGGCAAGGTCATCAACATCGGCTCCATGACCACCTTTATCGGGCTCGGCAACGTGGGCGTGTATGGAATGTCGAAATCCGCTCTCGGACAGCTCACAAGGACCATGGCGGTCGAATGGGCGGAAGATAACATTCAGGTCAATTGCATCGCGCCCGGATTCATCAAGACGCCGCTAACAGCAGTCGGACAATGGGCCGACCCGGTCAAGGCACGATGGATTCTGGATCGCGTCCCAGCGCATCGCGCGGGTCGAGCGGAAGACATGGTAGGTACGGCTGTTCTCTTAGCCTCTGCGGCATCGGGGTATCTCACGGGGCAGACGGTCGCGATTGATGGCGGGTTCCTGGCTGGTGGCCAGTGGGATCCGTGGGATGTGACGGACGAAAGACTACGCGGCGATTAGACAAGTTCGGTAGGGGCGAATGATTATTCGCCCTGCCGTTGACTTTCCATGGGGGACGGTTACTATCGGGTACCGTCGATCCTGCCTTCTACCCTCGACCTCAACTTCTCTTTTCTAACCCGCCGCTTCTCAAACAACGCATCTCGAAACGCATGGACATCTTCCTTCCGATAAAACCACCAGGTTCGTCTACCTTCGCCCGGATCAAACAGGTCTCTCTTGTACGCCTTCAACTTCCCATGAATTCGCAAATAGTAAACGCAACTGGGATGGACACGAAGAATGGCCGCGACCTGCCCACTGGAATAGTACCGACCAAAGTTCACCTTCATAATCCCGTGTTTCACCAACTCATCCTTCTCCGGAATACCCCGATCATCCCGCCAGATGGCGTTATAATCCGGATCATCACGCTTCAGCGGACCATGAAAACAAGCCTCGCGCGCTTTCAGCCGTGCGGGATTATGCGAATACCGCCGAACCTGATTAGCGCTAAGCCACATGCGACTCCCGGTTCGACCCGGTTTCTTCTGCCATGCAAATAGCCTCCCTTTCCGAACCAGCGCGCCAACATTGTAATTGCACACGCCCAGCATTTGGGCAGCCTCTGCAACGGTAATTAACAAGTCACCCGGTGGCGCCACAATCTGTGTCCGAATATACGCATGCAGCCGATTTATACCGTCTAACCTTGCCGGATGTGCGGCCGCTCCTTCAGCCAATTCCCGTTCCCGAAAATAGAGCATCACATCCCGCAGCCGATACCACCGAACCTTTGACCTACGTCCCTTCCGCGTCATCAATGGCTCGTCGACCTCGTAAGCCAACTGCGTCTCAAATCCACGCATCTTCGCCGCAAAGTCTAAC
>JBDUAM010000454.1:0-4193 GCA_040004655.1 Chthonomonadales bacterium
CGGGCCTAACGTTGTTCCTACAATTAGAGATGCAATTGTTGTATAGGTCATTTATCCTTGTCGCTGAAGACAGTCTGGATTTTGAAATGCCTGTCAAACGCGACTTTCTCGATCGCTCAGTTCTACGAAACTGATATCTGG
Source organism: Chthonomonadales bacterium (assembly GCA_040004655.1). GTDB lineage: Bacteria > Armatimonadota > Chthonomonadetes > Chthonomonadales > CAJBBX01 > JBDUAM01. Next base: position 142 of record JBDUAM010000454.1, read on the forward strand.
AGGGTGCAAGTAATGAAGCAAAACCGAAATTCCGCCTTTACGTTGATTGAACTGTTGGTTGTTATCGCAATTATCGCTATCCTTGCGGCGATTCTATTCCCCGTTTTCGCGCAAGCTAGAGAAGCGGCACGCACATCAAGCTGCTCCAGTAACTGCAAGCAGATGTCTCTTGGCGTCTTGATGTACATTCAGGACTACGATGAGAAATTCTGCCCTTCTCGTTACGACCTGGATCCTGGTCCACTGTTTGACAAGCCAGACCTCCCCTGGACCAAAGCAAAGTACGAACATGTCGATTGGGCGCATATGATATATCCATATATCAAAAGCACCCAGATCTTCCACTGCCCGTCCGCTGCGGATGGCGCAGATAAGGACAACGCTGGCGCTGTGAACTCTGATCGAACGGGTGTTACGCAATATGCCATTAACAATCGTTTGTCAGGGCGTTGGGGTGCAAACCGCTGGGGTGGAGCCGATCAGATCAAGCTGGCAGCCATGAACTTCCCATCCGTTACCATCATGCTCGTTGAGAATAGCTCTCAAGGATCCGGTGGCAGTGAAGGTAATGAGAAGAACGGTTGGGGCTGGGAAGATGGTCACTCCCACCTTCTTAACGGTGGCAACGCAACCGGCGCAACCGATACCGGCAATGATGAAGCCGATATCGATTCCAACTTCGCAAACTACAACAACCTCTGCACCGTTGGCGACAAAAAAGACGAAGGCGATTGGTCTGGAGCTGCGCCTGCTCGTCGACATAAGGGCGGAGCAAACTACGCCTTTGGTGACGGTCACGTAAAGTGGTTCTCGGGCCCCGCAAGCTGCGTTGTCTGGAACGGCAAGCGTAGCGGCGGAGTCGCTCAGTGCCGACAGGGAACTACTCTAACGTACTTCCCGAACTAAGCAGCCGTAACTTTGAGTCGGGGCAGTTTTCACTGCCCCGACTCATTTTTATCTCAACTCCATTCATCAAAATCGCGACCGAAGTAGTCCACTCTCAAAACAAACCGCTTGGCCAAAGAAGAGTAAGACCGCAATGAAGAATAGATCTGGATTTCTGTATATCGTTATTGCGGGAATTGTTGGGATTGCAGGATCACTCTGGCTGCGAGCGCATACCCCTAAACCTAAGCCTGCCCAGACTGCCTCCACCATCGATCCAAAATGGATTGAACTCGACAAAAGACTCAACGAACTGCAGGCGGAAGTTACCGCCGCGCCGTCCGATCCATTTCCACACATGAAGCTTGCCGATTTCTTTCAAAAAATTGGTCGGGCCGACAAAACAGCCGAACAGTTGGAAATTGTTGCAAAGCTCACCCCCAATGAAGTAAACGCCAAGCTGGCATACGGAAATGCTCTCCTCGCGCTCATGAAACCTGCCGATGCAGAATGGGTATTCCGAAACGTTACTTTGCGCTGGCCCAACAATGTGGTCGGCTGGCAAGGCCTCGCAACCTCGTTTTATCACCAATCCCGATTTTTAGAAGCAGCCACAACGGCTCGAGTAGCCATCAGTCATGACCGCATGGAACCGAACGGTCGATACATCCTTGCCACCAGCCTGCTGGAATACGCCCTGCAGTTTCCCGATCCCAAAGAGAAGTCACGAGAGCTAAAAGAGGCCGCAGACAACCTTCGACTCGTACTCGGTTCATGGCCCGAGAAGGGCGACATCTATTATCGCCTGGGCCGCGCTTACATGGAACTGCACGACAAAAAACAGACCATTAAATACTTCAGGCGAGCTATGGAGATTTCTCCGGACAAACCCGAAATTCCCTGGCAGTTGGCACAGGCATACAATATGACCGGCGACAAAGTTGCCGCGCGCAAAGTTCTGGAAGAGGGATTGACGAGAGCTCCCGGATACGCTGGCCTGCACGATATGCTCGGTAAGATTTTGCTCACCAGTGGGGAACCCGGCACAGACCAGTTGGCTTATGAGCACTTCAAGGCAGCCGTGAAAATTGCTCCTGGTGTGCCGGCGTTTCAAGAACGGTATGGGGCCGCCTGCCTCCGCATGAACAAAGTTTTGGATGCAAAAATAGCGTTTGAAAAGGCGCAGGAACTCGACCGTAATCGCATTTACCCCTACCAACAACTATCGGCCGTCTATACGCGGCTTGGGGAGCGGGAGAAGGCATCTCTTGCCGCGCGCACAGCCGTCGAGATGACGTTTAATGACCAGCAGCTCAAACGTCTGATCGCCCAGAGCAGCGCGGAGCCGGACAATGAGAAGCTGCACGTCGTTCTCTCCAACAGATACCAGCAACTGGGAATGCGCGGAGCCGCCAAAGACGAATTATTGGCCATTCTCAAACACAACCCGAAGAGTGCACTCGCTCGCGAACAATTGTCCCAACTGGCATCCAGCTCCCCGGTACCACCAGAGACCAAATAGGTCCCAAATCCCTAAGCAAGGAACTTCATACGAACTTTATGGAACAGACCAAGGGACTTTCTCGGCGTGAGTTGCTGCAGGGCGTGGGAGCAGGAGTTGCAATCGCAGGTCTCTCAGGATGTGGCCCAAACAAATCGTCGCAAAATGCACCTGTGACTCCCACAGTCCATGAACTCCTGACGCCAGCTGTTGTCAAGTTCACAGATATCACCAAAGAGGCTGGAATCGATTTTGTGCAGTACCACGGCGGTTGCGGAATGCGCTACTTTGTGGAACAGGTCGCCGCAGGAGCCGCTGTTTTCGACGCCACTGGCAATGGTTTTCCGGACATCTACTTCCCGCAGCCCAAGCCTCTGGGAGTCTGCAAATCCAAGTTTAAGGAGCCCCTGCACCACCGCCTTTACCTGAATGACGGCAAAGGGAATTTCACGCTGGCCCCCAACGCCTTTGGCGGCGTGGAGACCGATTACGGACTCGCCGCGGCAGTAGGAGATTATAACAACGACGGCCACGCCGACCTCTACGTAGCCTGCTATGGCAAGAACAAACTCTTCCGTAACCGCGGGGACGGTACCTTTGAAGATGTGACCGAAAAGGCAGGAGTCGGTGTAACGGGATTCTCCACGGGAGCGGTCTGGTTCGATTACGATGGTGATGGCCTGCTCGACCTCTATGTTCTCCGATACTGCGAATGGAGTGTGGACAAAGACATCGTCTGTACAGGCCCAAAGGGTGGGCGAGACGTCTGTAAGCCAGAGACGTATGTCGCCAGCATGAATGTGCTTTTTCACAACAATGGAGACGGCACTTTTACAGATGTCACGAAGAAATCGGGAGCCGCGCTCGCCCGAAGGCGCAGCTTGAGCGCAGTCGCGGTAGACATTGACGGCGACGGAAAGCTCGACCTCTTCGTTGCCAACGACCTGGGTCCGAACTACCTCCTCCACAACAACGGCGATGGTACATTTACGGATCAGGCACCCGAACAGGGCGTCGCATTGGGCCTCACGGGCGCGTCACAGGCCAACATGGGTACGGCCGTGGGCGATTTCAACGACACCGGTAAGATGAGCCTGCTCGTGACTACATTCACCAACGAACCCTACACACTTTATCGAAATGACGGTGGGTATTTCACGGATATCAGCGGAACGAGTGGAGTAGCCAAAGCCACGCTGCCCTACCTCGGATTCGGCTGCGGTTTCTTTGATGCACGCAACTCAGGTCTGCTCGATCTCTTTTTTGCGAACGGCCACGTGTCACCATACTCGTACATGGACAACGCGATGTGGACCTACAAAGAGAAGAATCTACTCCTACTGAATGACGGAAAGGGCGGGTTTACGGATGCCCCCGATGTTCTGCCCGCCTCCGACGTGAAAATTCATCGAGGAGCTTACTTCGCGGACTTCAACAATGATGGAAAAATAGACATTCTGGTCACTGCAACCGATGATCGACCAACCCTCATGCGAAACGACTCCACCGCAGGTAACTGGTTACTGCTGAACCTCACGAACAAATACGGATGTTGCACACCGATAGGCACACGCTGTATCGCCACGATTTCCGGCAAGCAGAAATTAAGAGCGGTTATAAGTGGAAGCAGTTATGGGGGTGATAGCGACCACCGGATCCACTTTGG
>JBDUAM010000589.1:0-14200 GCA_040004655.1 Chthonomonadales bacterium
GGTCTGGCGATTCCACACTGTGCCTGAACCCGGCGAATTCGGCAATAACACCTGGACCAACGGTGGCTGGAAAGATAGATCGGGTACCAACCCGTGGAGTGGATTTACGCTCGACGCCAAACGTGGAATTCTCTTCTGCGGAACGGGCTCTGCATCATCTGACTTCTATGGAGCCGACCGCTTAGGTTCCAACCTCTTCGCGAACTGCACCCTCGCACTGGACGCTCGAACGGGTAAACGCATCTGGCACTTTCAGGAGGTCCATCACGATCTCTGGGATCATGACAACCCCTGTCCGCCGGTGTTGGTCACGATTAGTAAGGGCGGAAAGAGTATCGACGCGGTCGCCCAGTTGACCAAAACAGGATTCCTCTACCTCTTTGAGCGCGTCTCGGGCAAACCTATGTTTGAAGTGGTGGAGAAACCCGCTCCACCATCCGACATTCCTGGCGAGGTGGCGTATCCCACTCAACCTATGCCGGTCAAGCCGAAGCCATTCAGTCGCCAAAACTTCACCTTAGACGACGTAACCAACATCTCACCAGAAAGCCGCGCAAACGTATTGGAGCAGCTGAAGACACTCCGATACGGGCAATCGCATTTACCTCCAACTGTGGAGGGTACCGCTGTAGCGCCCGGGTTCCACGGCGGGGCCAACTGGAGCGGCGGATCGTTTGACCCCACTACCAACATCCTCTACTTCAACAGCTGCAACGTGCCATACATTGCCAAACTAAAACGAAATTCAGGTGGTGGCTATGACTTCATGGGCTACACCTACTTTACCGATCAATTCGGATACCCGGCGATAAAGCCGCCCTGGGGATTGCTAAATGCGCTTGATCTTAGCTCTGGGGAATACCTCTGGCAGGTGCCGAATGGCGAGTACCCGGAGCTAAAAGCAAAAGGTGTACCGCCAACTGGCAGTGAGACCTTTGGCGGAACGATCGTCACGGCCGGAGGACTGGTTTTCATCGGTGGATGTAAGGATGAGAAGTTCCACTGCTTCGACAAAGCTACCGGCAAACTCCTCTGGGAATTCCAGCTGCCCGCCGGAGCATACAGCAACCCATCGACCTATATGGTCAACGGAAAGCAATTCGTCGTGGTCGCCTCTGGTGGTGGTGGAAAGATGCGAACAAAGAGCGGCGATACCTACATCGCATTTGCCGTGGACTAAAAAGGAAGGGAGGTAGCAATTACCACCTCCCTTCCTTTTCTACTTCACTCGATCAATGCGCTACCTCTTGGTAGCGCACCGGAATCCGGTAATCATATTCCTTGTATCAGGTCGGGCATCATTGCGAAAAGCGGATCGAAATCGCCCGGGACCTATGGTTCCCCACGACCCACCACGCAACACCCGATGTCCGGCCGAAAGACCCTCCACGCTGACAAACGGGCTGCTTGTCCACTCCCAGACGTTTCCAGCCATGTCGTACGCGCCATATGGGCTCGCACCCGATTCAATCATCCCAACCGGATTTGTTTTTGTCTTTTTGCCGTGCTCAGAGCTCCAGAGTTGGCGCACATCCCAGTTGTTACCCCAGGGATAGTGGAGCTTGCGGTCATTTCGGTGATCCCAACTCGCGGCCTTCTCCCACTCTTCTTCTGTGGGTAATCGAGCGCCAGCCCATCGGGCGTACCCTTCAGCATCCTGAGCGCTCACGTTCACGATCGGGTGGTCGTCCATCCATCCCCACGGCGGCGAATCCGGCATCGCGGGTCCATCGGGGCTTTCGGTATATTTCCGATAATGGGCGACAGTAACAGGAGTTCGATATATCCAGAAATCTGAAACCGTGACATCCCGGGGGCCAGCGTCGTCTTGATCGATCGAACCAATTACAAATCGACCGCCAGGAACGAACACCAGTTCAGCCCCATCTTTTGAGTTGACCCGAACATCAACCGGAGTGTGATCAATGGGCTTGCCAGGGTCTGTTGGATAAGATTGTGGTTTCTTAGGCTCGGGCTTTGTAGATTCATCGGCCATGTTACGTTGGTACGTCTGGATTTCACCGTACGCGGTCGTAATGGACTTTAGCTTCTCCTGAGCGGTATGCTGCAGCTCAGGATCGTTCGAAAATCGATCTGGATGCCAAACCTTTACGAGATCGCGATAAGCCTTTTTGATCTCATCGTCGGTGGCTCCTGGGACAATTCCAAGAATTGTCATGCAGCTCTCTAAACTCAAATTCTCATCCAGTTTGGCATTATCATTGGGATTGCTGTGAAAAGGTGCGAGCGATTAAGCACAGAACAACACATCGTCACATCAGCGGATATCCGTAGGACGCAGTTACGACCAATGCAAACATTGTGACACGAATTCTTAACATGCTGAAAACCATTTTGTGTACAAAGTGTATTTGTGGTCCATACAGGATTGCAAGAAGGTAAAATCATTCCGGGTGTACAACCATGATCTGTCACCCCACCTTCTGGAGACAACGAATGTTTCGACTGGATGCTGACAAACCGGTTCACCTTTGCGATGGATTGACCCGCAGGGACTTCCTGCACGCGGGCTCCCTTTCCATGCTCGGCCTGGGGATGACAGACTACATCACGCTCAAAGACCTCGGAGCAGTTAATCCAGATAAAGACATCAATTGTATTATGCTTTTTCTCCTCGGCGCGCCAAGTCAACTCGACACATGGGATATGAAGCCGGAAGCACCTTCAGAAATACGTGGGCCGTTCAAGCCCATCAGGACAAACGTCCCCGGAACCCAGATCTCCGAAATTTTCCCGCGCATGGCAAAGCATGCCAACGATTTCAGCATCATTCGATCTGTCTATCACACCGCGGCTGCAGTGCACGATACCGGCCACCAGATGATGCAGACAGGTCGACTTTTCAGCGGCGGAATTGAGTATCCGCATATCGGGTCCGTTTTACAGTATGTAAAAGGAACGCGCGGCGATGTGCCCGCACACGTACTGCTGCCACGCCCGATGGGACCAACCGGCGGAAATATGCCCCACGGACAGTCCGCTGGATTTCTCGGTAAGCAGTACGATCCGTTCAACCTGAACGCCGATCCGTCGGACAAGAATTTCAAAGTGCCAGACCTTCTGCCACCCGATTACATCTCCGCCATGCGCGAAGATCGTCGCAAAAAGCTGCGCGATGCGGTCGACGGCGCCGTGAAATCTTTTGAGTCCAGTGCAGACGCCCGCCTGATGGATCAGAATTTCCATCAGGCCTATTCGCTAATGTCTTCCGTCAAAGCCCGAGAGGCGTTCGACATCAATAAAGAGTCACAGGCAACTCGCGACAAGTACGGAATGAACAAATTTGGGCAGAGCTGCCTGCTTGCCCGACGAATGGTCGAGCGCGGCGTCCGATTTGTGACCATAAACATGTTTGAGACTGTCTTCAACGAGATCACCTGGGATATTCACGGTTCAGCGCCTTTCACCCCAATCGACGCCTACCGAACACTCTGCGGACCATGGTTCGACAACGGATACTCGAGCCTCATCGAGGAGCTAAAAGAGCGTGGACTTTACGAAAATACCATCGTCATGGCGACCGGCGAATTCGGGCGAACTCCTAAGATCAACCCCGCCGGCGGACGTGACCACTGGCCACAGTGCTGGAGCATGATCATGGGCGGTGGCGGCATCAAGGGTGGTCACATCGTCGGCGCATCGGATGCCATTGGCGGGTACCCGGCTGATCGACCCACGACTCCTGCGGACGTAGCCGCGACTCTCTTTATGGCCCTTGGGATCGACCTCAACAAAGAGCTTCCGAGCCCTGGTGGTCGACCAGTTCCAGTAGCCGACTACGCTGCTCGTCCGCTTACCGAACTGTTGTAGCGCAGAGCTATCGGCGGTCGGGCTCGCGCGGGTACAACGTGGTACAATCTGGTTATGCAACTCACTCCCCGACTTATCGTCCGGGCGACTAAATTTGTCGCTTTGCTGTGCGTTTCTTTCTTCGTCGGATCCCTCCCGGCACACGCACAACGTGGGAACCAATCTCTGCTGGTTGAAACCGGCACGCAGCTCTCAGTCCTGCCCAACGGACTTCGGCTTATTGTAAAAGAGCAGCACGTCACCCACCTGGTGACGGTGGACGTCTGGGTCAAGGCGGGCGCAGGAAAAGAGCTTCGACGCGAATTAGGAGCGGCCCACTACATGGAGCATATGCTCTTTAAGGGAACCGCGAAACGCAAGCCCGGTGAGATTGATGCTGCCATTGAAGACCTTGGTGCAACACTCTCTGCTGGTACGAACTACGACGCGGCCCACTTCTACACAACCGTCGACACGAAGTTCACTTCGCAGGCTCTCGAGGTGCTCTCTGATGCGTTACAAAACTCCGTCCTCGATCAGACTGAAATGGATCACGAACGCTCCGTAATCCTCGACGAGATCGTCCGAGCCCAGAACGACTTTCGCAAGCAAGCCCGAAACCAGCTCTTTGAACAGTTGTTCCCGGATCAACCGTTTGGTCGACCGGTACTTGGTTCATCCGATTCAATTCGCAATCTCACTCGCGACACACTTCAGAAGTTCTACGAGAAGTGGTATGCACCGAATAATACAACCATTGTTGTCGTCGGCGATATTAATCTGAAAGAAGCTGACCGGCTTGTTCGCGATCAATTCTCCACCTGGGCCAAGCGCGACCTGCCTGCGGCAACAGCCACGGAGCCGACATCTGCAACCCTTTTGCCCCAACCGGCGCCTCAACCCTCTGATGCAAGGCTCATCGGATTTCCCCTCGGCATTCGTGAAGACATCACGGCCGCTGCGGCTGCCAAATGCCTCGCGATGCTTCTCGGCGGCGCCCGGTATGGCAAAATTGCAGACGGTGTAAAATCTGTCTTCACTCAGCCAGAAGAGGATCCGCTTCCCAAAAAGACCTTGACTGGAAAGCCCGTCATACTCCAAGCCTCCCTGGATCTCGTCGAGGTAGACGTTGACTTTATGACCAATGGAGGCGCTTTCTCCATTCTCACCGTTGCCCCCGCAACCAGCATGAATGCGGTCCAACAGGGTGTCGTGTCCGCCCTCCGGAAGTTGCAGAAGACGCCCGTAACCTCGCAAGAGTTGGAAGCGGTCAAACGTCAAGCAATCGGTAAGTTACTCTTTGCCTCTGAAACAGGTGGCGGACAGGCTTATAGCCTGGGCGAATGGGATGCACGAGGTGATTTCAGTCGATCCGAAAAACTGCTCGATGCCATCACGAAATTGAAACCGAAGGATGTACTAACCCTTGCCGATCGCCTCTTTGAACCTGCCCGAACGGTTGTCACCGACTTTGTGGGGAGAGTAGCCCGATGATCGCAAGTCGAACCGTATTTGCGTTTATTTTAGCGATCACCTTGTTTGGTTCGGCGGCATTTGCGCAGGAAGGCGTCACTCGACTCAAAACAACTTCCGGCGTCACGGCGCTGGTAAAACAAGAGTCGGTCGGTGAGTTTGTCGCTATCTGCGTATTTGTAAAGGCCGGTGTTGCAGAAGAGGACGGCGTTACAGGCATTGGCAATCTGGTCGCCCGATCTCTGTTTGGTAGCAATGAGAGCCACTCCAGGGAAGGTGTTCAGCAGTCCATTCAAGAGGTCGGCGGCAGCCTGGAGGCAATCTGGAATCCTGATTACACCTTGATTACGTGCGTGACCCACAGGTCAGCGGTAGACGACGCGCTCTACCTCATCGGACAGGCCATTCGCAATCCTGACTTTGACCCTGAAACCCTTCGGGAAGCGTTAAAGGGTGTAGAGACCGATGCCAAGCGGGAAGGCACGGAATCGTTCCGCGTGGCGTATGCGGCCCTCCGGGCGAGGCTTTTTGAAGATGGTCCCTATAGACTTCCGTTTGGCGGGTCAATGGATAACCAACGAAAGTTGAACCAGGCAACCTGCAAGGCATATTTCAACAAGCGATTTATCCCATCTAACACGGTCGTCTCGATTGTTGGTAACGTGCAGGTGGATAAGATTGAAGATAGCTTGAAAAGCGCTTTCTTTGATTATGATCGAACGCCGCCTCGGCCAACACGGGTAATCAAATCACAGACAACCGCAGATCGAAGCCTCGTGCGTCGCACGGCAAATACAGCTACCGATCTGGTAGCTACAGGATTCCGATGTCCCGGTCTTCGAGACAAAGATTATCCTGTTGCCAAGGTCCTCGAGGCGATTATGGGTGGTGGTAAGAGTTCTCGCCTATTTCGAAAGGTACGTGATTCTGCCGGGTTGGGATATGCCGTTGGATCATACATGCCGAGCCTTTCTACAGAGGGCATGTTGATGGCCTATGTGGAGTATGCGCCAAACCACGTTGGAGCGGATGGCAACCCCATTACTCCAGATGCAGTGGTCGCGCTAATCACCGATTCCGTGCAGTCCCTCATTAAGGATCCACCGACCAATGCCGAACTCGAACGTGCCAAGCGCTACGCTGCAGGAGTTCATCAACTGGCCCATCAGCGCGCGCGGGATCGAGCCTTTTATCTAGGCTGGATGGAGATCGCCGGACCCGGCGCCCTACTCGATTCCGATCTCCCTTTGCTGATCGCAAAAGTCACCATCGACGACCTCAAGAGAGTCGCGACAAAATCTCTCGCCTTTCAGGCCAGCGTTGTCGTTACTCCAGCCCGATAGCGCCAAAAAACTTTATTTTGCGAAAACCGAACTTATCACGTCTTACGTTAGTCTAATGATATGTAACTGCTTAGCAGTTCGGAAGGAGCAAAATATCATGAACAAAGTTAACCGCGGCGTATGCGGCATGATGGCTGCGCTCACAATTGCTGGAGTCATCGCAACACCGGTCCAGGCAATCGCTCAGGGCGAACAGGGCCGAAAAAACACAACAATGGCGCTGGGCGGCCTAACTGGCTATTTATTCACTCGTGGGGGCAATAAGACCGGTGCGTTTGTGTCGGCAGCTGCAACAGCTGTGGCCTACAAACGATATCAAGATTCTGTTAAAGCCCGACATAAGAGGGAACGTATAGCGCGCTTGAGACACAACAAGCATGTCGCAATGGCGAAGCGCCACTCAAAGAAATAGGCTACAATAGGTACTTAAGCCTCCCCGAAAATCGGGGAGGCATTTTTGTAATCACTGTGATGTTAATCTTCCCAACGGATGCTTACAATCTCGTACTTCGCCATGCCCTGTGGAATCTGCACCTCAACAACCTCTCCGGCCCGTTTACCGGTAAGCGCCTGGGCTACAGGGGATTGATTTGAAATTCGGTCATTTACCGGGTCAGCCTGCACGACATCTACAATGTAGAATTCCCATTCTTCTTCCATGTCGAGATCCTTCACCATGACGACGGCGCCAAGGCCAATGACGTCAATGTCGCGCGATTCACTGTCCAATATCTTTGCAACGTCGAGAGTCCGCTCCAACTCCTCGATCTTACCATTCAGAATTCCTTGATCTCTACGCGCTGCGTGATATTCAAAATTCTCCGAGAGGTCACCGTAGGCGCGCGCTTTTCGCAGAGCCTCGGCCATTTCGCCTCTCTTTACTGTTTTCATATGGTCAAGTTCGTCTTGCAATTTTTTGTAGCTGCTTGCTGTTAATATTATTTGGTCCGACATCATTATTGCTCCATGGTGAGATGCAGGTTCGACTGCGGGTTTGAGGTCGAATGAGGCCTAAATTACCATAGGCTACACAGAAGAGTCAACCTCACGGGATAACCTGCCATTTCAAACAATTACGTTAATCATAAGACAATGATCCCCGTCTCCACTGAGAACGTGCAAGATGCAGATTCAGAGGATGACGGGGATCATCTATTCACTTTATAGAATTTGACTTAGAAGCGCAATCCAAGGGTAAAGTTGGCTGCGTCAAAACGATCTGCATGCGTTCGACCATTCAATTGGTAGGTCGCCTCTGCAAAGAGCCTGTCGGAAAGGTTAATACCTGCGAGGAACTTGCCACCGAAGTTAACCTTGTTACCGGTTTCGCGCGGTGCATCGCCCCCGAGTCGAGAATGGGTTTGAACCCCGATGTTTGATCCATCATCAAAGCCTTGTTTGCCCGCTGCAAAGCGGGTGCGGTGAAGACCGAAGCCAGCACCGACGTACGGAGCAAACTTCTTGCCTCCAAGCACGTTCAATCGGCCAACAAGGTCCAACGCTGCTATCGCAATGTCGTTGCCCTTGCCCCGATGTCGGCTATAGTCGCCTTCTATCGTAGTTTGAACGCCATGAAGAACGTTAAGGGGGATATTAAGCCCAGCGCCCAACGTCAAGCCATTTCGGCTGGCTGCACTTCGAGAGCCCGTGGCCAAGAGTTGATCGAGGCCGATCTTTACAAACGAACCTATGTCTGCCGACGCAACTTGAGGAACTACTCCGAGTGCAAATGGAACCGAAAGGGCCGCGATGTAGGAAAACTTTTTCATTCTTCATCCTTTGTGTGGAATTGAACGGAGCATTATTGATCCGTTACGATTTGTTTGCTTCTTCTTTGATAGACGATTGACTGTGCTATTATGATCACAGCGAGCAATTCACGCACTAATATTAGCGCATTAATCACTAAATTCCCTCCTAATTTCGCAAAATTAGATACAATTGTGAAAAATTCCACATTATCGCCCATACATAATCTCAAAATGTAACCCTGATTGGCACATCATACTATTTGCAGCACACTTCTTTTCAACAGTAGGGCTACGTGATATCGAATGTCATCCTCTTCGACCAGGGTCAATTTGACGACTGCATTTGATATTTCGGCGACGGTGGCAACGTTACGAATTGAGGTCAGAAATTCGTATATCCTGTTAATGACTGCGGGATAGATCAAAGGCAAAGTCTCATCATAAAAAGTGAGTTGTGAATTCCCGCGAACAACCGCCAGCCCATACTCAGTAAGTTGAACTTTTACCGTCTTGGGATCAATAACATTGGTCGGATAGTGCGAAATCAAGTAGTTATACGGCGTTGGAAATGCGAGGGACATTGCGCCAGCCCGACGTATGGACGCTTCTTGCTCCGTCTCCTTCCTTGCCATTTCTTCCAGCTCATCCCATAGAACGTGGTATTGATCTATGATTTTGTTCGACGCGTATTTCCCATCAACGGCCAGACGAGCCGCTGCGCCCATCTGAGTTCTAAGATCGACTGACTGGTAAAGAAGGCTCATCTTCTCCGCGAGGTGTTTTGGGTCGACATAAACAGATTGAGCCGTCAAAAGGTACTCGTTATTCCAATGAGTAAAAGGCGAAAACGCAGAAACGCGGTCTGAGATCGGCATCATCCATGTCGGAATCAAGAAGCCAGTCACGCCATCTGCAACCAGTTCACGCATCCCATCCCAGTGTGAAACAATTGTCGCCAGCCCGGAGGCCATCGCTTCCAGCACCGTATTACCCAGTGCCTCCTGCAGAGTATCTCCAGGAAAGACAAAAAAGTCCGCAGCAGCGTAATACACTGATCGAGCATCGGTTGGCACTTCCGAGTGGATTATTAATCGATCATGGATACCCAACTCTTTCCCCAGGGCGTTGAGCTCATCAATATATCCAGGCATCCCTTCTGCACCCGCAAGTACCAGGTATTCGTTCTCCGTTTCTATCTGGTCAAACACACGAAGCAACGGCATAAGGTCTGCTTTGGACTTTGGCGTCATGCGACCGAGGTAGAGGGCAATGCAACCATTTTCGGGCAATTTCAAAAGACGTCGTGCCTCAGCTTTGCGTTCTGGCGTTGCAGGCTGGAACTCTTCAATATCAACACCCCTATAAATGAGGTCCTGCCGACAGGGCAGCGGAGTTCCGACGGGTGTAAGAATTCCGGCAAGGAGCTTCTTGTTTCCCTCCATACATGCTCGACTTATATTGATCATGCTGTCGAACGCAACCGGGGTCGCACGCGAATATCGGTCCAGAAAGTGACTCATCTGGTAGTGCGCCATGGCATGAGTATCGCACGCGATCGGGGTTGGCCCTATCGCGTATCGATCTCGCAGATACCGCTCACGTGCCATTCGCTCTGGATCAAGGCAGAAGAGAATTCTAGGTAAACCGTTTGCCCAGACTTCTGGCAACGAGTGGAGTGGATAGAACCGAAGTATATCTTTCCCCTGCCGTTCTGGCGGCAAAAGACTAATGGCTATCTCTCGAATTCGATCCTGCTGAATGATATGACCTGGATCGAGGAATATCTCCAGCGCTTCAATTCGTTCGTCTCGCGCTAGGCGACCGATAATCCCCTCGGTAGCGACATTGGCCCCATGCAGTGTCTTGCCACTGAAATTAAATTCAAGAAGATTAAAATCGTCGAGGATGAGGCTGACTATTCGTCCCAATACTTTGGAGTCCTTAGTTGCTTGAGATTAATTCTTTTGGCTTCAGAAGTCTTCAGTGGGATTGACGTAAACGGTACGTTCATTCTGGTAAGTCACTGTACCTGAAGCCGCGCCACGAGGCCTTCGGACATACTTCTTCAACGTGATATCCACTGGCACCAGCGACGAATGCTGTGCCTTGCTGTGTTTGGCCGCGATCAACGCTGCCCGATGAATCACCTGTTGGGGGACTTCCAGCGGCTTGTTTTTTGTACGGATGACCACATGGGAGCTGGTATTCGCACGAACGTGCAGCCAGAGATCATTGGAAGACGCTACCTTACCGGTCAGGTAGTCGTTCGCCTCTGCGTTCTCGCCGTAAAGAATGTCAAATCCCTCCGGTGTGGTGTACGTTCGTACCTTTTTGCCATCGTACACCGGAGGCGGTTGCTTTTCTCTGGCGCCTGTGGCGCCACTTCGCTTAAGCAGGGCATCGGTTTGCAGGTCCTTCTGGATGGCGTTCAACCTGGCAACATCCGGAGCTTCCGTTATCACCGTTGAGATTCGAACTAACTCCACTAGCGACAACTCTGTTTGCTTCAGCATATTCGCCTGATGTACTGCGCCATCGCGCAATTTGCGGTATCGCTTAAAGAGTCGTTCGGCATTTTCTTGCGCCGTTAATATCGGGTCGAGCACGATCGTTCGCGCTGCGACCGGATCGGAATAATAGTCCTCAAGCTCCACCGATTCGGCATCTTCTGCAATCTGATAGAGATTTGCGAGGATCAATTCTGCATCCTGCTTCACACGGTTTGCGCGAGTTGATTCCTGCAGGGCAGCCGTGAGTTCAGCGATTGCTTTCTTGCGCGACGCAATACTTCGGTCGACCGCTGTTTGCAGTGCAGTCCGAACTGATTCCAGCGATTCAGCTGGCAGTGCAACTCCGAAAAAGTGATCGAGCGCAGTGTGAATATTGTCACGAGCGTGCTGTTGGTCCGCGGGAAACTGCACCGATGGAAAAGGGTACGCTCCAATAGGATGTCCGGCGGCATCGCGAATGAGAGTGGGTTTAAACTTGCCAGCAGATAGCGGTGGAAATATCGAGTCCCACGCGCCGGCAGGTCCCATATCCTGAGACCGCATCACAATCTCGTTTGCCAGGAACGGGCTGAACCCCTCAAAAGTGTTTATCAGCCTTTTGGACGACCCATCCGGATCATCCGAAAGGTTGCCCATTAGTGTGGCGGCCTGTAATCCTGTTAAACGCTTTGGCTGCTCACGATCCTTCTGAGTGGGTGGCAGATGATATCTCTTGCCGGGCAGAATCTCTCGCACTCTAGTCATTTTGGCGGTCACGTGTTTGGCCGAATCGAGCACGTGTGCTGTATCGTTTACGAGAATAATGTTAGAGTGCTTACCCATAAGTTCCACGGCAAGGTTAAATGCACCAAGCGGACCTTCAAACTGCATCACGAGCACGCGATCAAATCGAATCTGATCAGCAAAGACAAGCCTTGCTCCTTCCAGATGTTTGCGGCAGATCATACAGAAAGCGAATGGTTTGGCCGGGTTCGGCTTCCTAATAGATGTAAAATGCACGCGCGCCGCCCGGGCGTCACAGGAGATAAGAAGTCGCATGGTCGCACCGGGCGCGCGAAGGTTGAGTACGATCTCCTCGGGCAACGGCTGCTCGACCTTCTGCACAACGCTGCCCACGTATGGCTGAAGCCCCTCCGTCACGGCAGAGAGGGTCAGACTGTCGAACGGGATATTCTTTGGTTGTGGAATTTGGGATGACATTTATATGAACAGTATACAAGACGGTGCAACTTGACATGCTGCCAAAGACCGGGGATAATAGGAAGTCTCATTTTGGGCGGTTGGCTCAGTGGTAGAGCGCTTCGTTCACACCGAAGAGGTCACTGGTTCGAATCCAGTACTGCCCACCATATTCGACAATTTGGGTCGATTTCACGCTCAAATTGATGGTTTGCATGTCGCCTCGATGCCCTTTTCTACCCCGACAGACGTGGATACATTACTGGCAAACGTTTGCCAGTCCCCGTTTAAACGGGAAGACAACGTGACAATGATCTACGCGGCCACGATACATAGGGTTAGGACAGATGCGTTCGGAGGATCAATATCGCTTCGCGGCTGATTGCCAAATTCGAAAAGTGTTGGCATCAATAATTCATTATGGGCTTACAAGCGAGGGGTCATTTGCTGCTGGTATGGTAAAACGGAAGGTACTGCCTCGACCCAACACACTCTGTACCCAGATCGTCCCACCATGGGCCTCTACCGCCATTTTACAGAACGTAAGACCTAAGCCGCTCGACATTTTTCTTCCCGCTTTCCGGGTTTCTACCTGACCAAACTTTTCAAAGATACGATCGAATGCCTCTTGCGGTATACCTTCACCGGTATCGTGTACTGAAAATAGAGTATGTTTGGACTCCGTCTCATACTGTGCGCGAAGTGTTATTGTTCCACCATCCGGTGTAAATTTGATCGCATTGCCGAGTAAATTAACCAGCACTCGCCTGATTTTGTCCGCGTCGCCAACCAGTTCCGGGAGGTGCTCGTCTACCACAGGAATCACGTTGAGGCCACAATTTGCGCCGAGCGGCGCGACTTGCTGAATAGAATGCTCGACGAGAACTGCCGGGTCGATCCGCGAATATTCCAGATGCATCGAACCGTCTTCCATCTTACTGATATCCAACAGGTCATTTATCATGGCCAGAAGAACCTGCCCTCCAGCGATGCTCATTTCCAGACACTCTCTTTGCAGCTCATTTAGAACTCCGGCCGCTTCCACAGTCTGGATGCCCGTTAGTAGGGAGGTCAAGGGCGTGCGCATATCGTGAACGATCATGTGCGTAAGGCTGTCGCGCAGGCGCTCCAGCTTTTGAAGCTGCTGATATCTATCTTTCAACTCACTCCAGAGATGTTTTTTCTGCAAACACGCCTGAATGCGCGCCTCGAGCAGAGTTAGCTGAAATGGCTTGGTCAGGTAATCGTCCGCGCCATGTTTGATACAGCGGACCACGCTCTGCAGTTCATCCAATCCCGAGATCATCAGCACGGGAATCTCGTGGGTGTGAGGGTCCGCTTTAATGTGTTCCAGTACCGCGTACCCGTCCATATCGGGCATCATGATGTCCAGCAGCACCAGGTCAAATGATTGTGCGGCAAGCAATTCTACGGCCCGACGCCCGTCCTCAGCGAGTGATACCCTGTGTCCGAGGTGTCGTACATGTCGCGCAAGCGTCATACGAATGGTCGCCATGTCATCTACAATCAATACGTCCCCGGTCAATGATGGTCTCGCGGAGAGTTGCACGTTCGGGCTGGAGTCACGCGAATCGCCCGAGCGCGGGCTACCGTCGTTCATAATAACTAACCAATTGCTCGCTCAATCGCAGCGCAAAACTTTTTTATTTGGATATCCATACTTCCGATAAGCTCTTCCGCGCTGCCAGGATTTTTTTCCTGGCCCATTATTTCAAGACACAGTAAAAGAAGCGCAAGTTCCACGGACCCATTGTTGGAAGCGTACACCTTGAGGTCTCCATGTATTGAGTTCCTATGGGCGCTAATCTGAACCTACGAGACTGTCACATCACCCATACGTAACCCGACTACCGGGGAGGTGATTACAGTGCCGTTTAGCGGGTCGGCAATCATTTGTCTTCCTGAGCGACCTGGGCGAGAGCGTCACACAGATACTGGAATTCGCTTTCGATTTCCGGCAACAAGTGATTAACACTTGCCACGCTTCCCGCATACCCCTCTACCTCCAACTGGTGACAGAGTTCAGCAAGTCTTCTGCCGCCTACGGTGCCTGATGCCCCCTTCACTCCGTGCGCTGCCTCGGCAACCGCGGCGGCGTCCTGCCTTTCAGCGG